>JAJRZV010000066.1 GCA_024275095.1 bacterium
CATCTGTTCCATTTTCCTGTGTGTAAAAATTGAACAGCCCTTCGAGTCGCACACCTGTTCTCCAGCGCTTGGCCGGACGCCATACGACCTGAGAGTAAAAACCTCCCTGCAGACGGTCGAGAATATCCATTAAAGGCACCCCGTTATCTTTCAGTTCGTAGTGGTAGGTTCTGAACTTTCTCATCAGGAATTCGCTTTCCCACGTAAGGCTTCGATAAGCATCAATAAAGTATTTCAGGGTGAACTCCGCTCCCGCGACGACTACACCCCCGGACGCTTCCATTTCTCCTTCATGACTGTGTCGTCGCTTTCCCCACGCACCTGACAGCCCTCCCAAGAAAGTCAAATTGCCCTTATCTGCAGAGAACTTCAGGTATGCCACACACACGTTCGGAACAGGTGCATCCTTGATACTGACATCGCCGATTTCAAACCCCTTCCAGCCAAAGCTCGCTTCATTGTCGCCCTGGAGTATTTCCAGGCCGAGCATAAGGTAGAACGGTAATGGTGCAATGTAATGCACCTGCAATCCCGTATCCACAAGCCCGTCATGTCCGAAAAATGCCTTGTAAATTTCAGGTAGCACTGCGAAATTCCACATATGTGCATGTTTTTCGTTGATTCTACCGAAGGCGCTTCTGAAGCGCCCACCTTTCAACTGAATTCCCCATCCAAGAGGCGCAGTAAAATACGCTTCTTCCACCTCGACAGAATGAAGAGAAAAAGGAATTACTACCTGTAGCTGAAGATAAGGGTCGACAGGAGCATACAGCGAGAGCTCGCCGTAGTTGAAATTAAAACCCTGCGATTCGTTGAAATGCGCATGTCCGTGTTCATCACCTTCTTCGTGAGTTTCTGAAAAGCCCGGTATGGCAAAATGTTCTGATCCTTCTTTTGTGTTTCTCCATACACCGGAGACATCTGCAATAAAAGCAATGTCAGGCACGAATTTACTTTGTGAAAAAGGATTGCTCCACGGCGTGGACGCAACAACAGCAAATACCAGCAAAGCAGAGCTTACATTCATGCTTCACCTCCTTTTTTTGAGAAAAAGTCAGGTTTTATAAAAAGAAGGGAAAGGTCAGTTTATGGGCGGCGATCGTTCTGTCGGGACAAAAGCAACTGAAAAGAAAGCCCCTGATATTTCCGTGAGGACCGCTTCCCCCCGCTCGGACCACGAGCCTGTATTGTCGTGTATCTTTTGTGCCGCAGCATCAGTGTTGGGATGCATGCTGCACAGGGGACACGGCTGGTGTATGCCTGAAGAGGAATGGATGTGTGGTATGGCAGCGAGAAAAATCCCCGTAGCCGCAATGGCTGCTACCACTACCTGTATAATGCGCCTTTGCATAAAGAAAATGATAACCTTTTTCATTTATTGGCTCAATGCCACCGCGTGTTGCCCGGCTTGTTTTTTTCTGTTTTTTTACTTTGATCTCGCAAGAAGTGAAGGCATTAATTCCGTTGTGCCTGTTACCTGCTATCTTTGAGAAATAATTGCATTTTCCAGTGTAGAATTCATTCAGGTCTTGTTGTTGAATGGGAAATGAAGTCTCCCCGTATTTTTAATTTTTAACAAATTTTCCTGGATTAACCTCTCAGCTCTCGAACGGAGTCTTTTATTTCATATTTCATGGTGAAAAACTCGAGCGACAAGGATGGTTTAGCAGTTGACACCTTGTAACATTCCTGATATTTTAAAAATTTAACGTTGATAACTCACGACAGGGGGATAAGAATGGTAAAAATCCGCCTCAAGCGCTTTGGTAAGCGTAACAGACCTACATACAGAATTGTGGTGACGGACTCCCGCTCACCGCGCGATGGAAGAACTCTTGATGAATTGGGATATTATATTCCTTATCGGGAGCCTTCTGTACTTAAAATTAACCTTGAGGCCTATAAACAGTGGATTAATAAAGGCGCTCAGCCCACCCGCGCCGTGGAAAATCTGATTAAAATTCAAGAGCGAAATGTCCAATGAATACGAATAACTTGCAAGGAGGGTCGCCATGTTAAGGGAGATGGTGGAGCAAATCGCCAAAGCTATTGTGGATCACCCGGACCAGGTAAGGGTGAATGAAGTGGTGGGTGAACAGACGACCGTGATTGAACTGAAAGTGGCCAAAGAAGATCTGGGCAAGATCATCGGTAAGGGAGGCCGGACGGCCAAGGCGATCCGGACTCTCCTGACCGCCGCGTCCACCAAGGACAGCAAAAGGGCGGTGCTTGAAATTCTTGAATGAGCGATGAGAGGTACGTCGAGGTCGGCAGGGTTGTATCTCCTCATGGACTGAGGGGATGGTGCGTGTGTCGCACGTACAATGAGGAGTCTGAAACCCTGCGTACAGGCCTTGACGTCCTCCTCGTAAATCATCAAAAAAAAGAAGAAAAATTTTTAATAGAGAAGGTACAGCGTAAAGGGAAAGGTGTTTTTCTTATCAAATTTCAAGGAGTTGACAGCAGGGAACAAAGTGAAGCATTAAAGGGTGCAAAACTCCTTGTTTGCGAAGGTGCTCTCTCACCGCTTGCCGAAGATGAGTATTACTGGATTCACCTCATAGGTTGTAAGGTGCTCGATGAAGAAATAGGAAGTATTGGTGAGGTTGCAGAGATTATATCCACGGGTGCCCATGATGTTCTGGTAGTGAACGAACCCGGTGGTCAGGAGATTCTTGTTCCTTTCGTGGATGAATATGTGAAGGATGTAAATGTTAAGAGAAAAGAAATAACGGTAAGAAATCTCGATCGTCTCAAATGATCACTTTTCACATTATTACTGTTTTTCCTCAATTTTTCCCCGAGCCTCTTTCCACCGGGTTGTTTGGAAAGGCACAGCAAAAAGGGATTATTAACATCGCACTTTACGATTTGAGAGACTATACCACGGATCCCCACCGGGTTGTGGATGATGTGCCTTATGGAGGCGGTGCTGGAATGGTGATGAAGCCGGAACCCCTTGCACGTGCCGTGGATGAGGTAAAAAAGCGGGCTCCAGATGTTTTTGTCATCAACCTTTCTCCCCGGGGACTTCCATTCACACAAAAAGTAGCGGAGACCCTTGCAGAAAAGAAAAATATATGCTTCCTTTGCAGTCGGTACGAAGGAGTTGATGAAAGGATTGTAGAACACCTCTGTGATGCGGAATATTCCATCGGTGATTACGTTTTACACGCGGGTGAAACAGCAGCGCTGGTCATTATTGATGCGGTTTAACGACTGCAACCGGGTTTTCTGCACACCCGGGAGTCAATAGAGATTGACTCTTTTTCATCCAAAGGGATATTATCATTTCCTCAGTACACAAGACCTGCAGAATTTAGAGGGTGGAAGGTTCCCGATGTGTTATTATCTGGACATCATGAGCGTATTGCCAGGTGGAGGCGCAAGCAGGCTCTTCGAACCACCCTGCTCAGACGTCCAGATCTTCTCAAAAAGGCCAGGCTCGATGAACAGGATCGAAAACTTTTACAGGAAATTGAAAAGGAGTTAAACAGGGAGGTCAACAATGGATATCATCCGCGAAAAAATTGAAAAAAAATATATGAAACAGGTGCTTCCTGATTTTCGACCGGGAGACACAGTGCGTGTACACTTCAAAATCAGAGAGGGTAATCGCGAACGCGTACAGATTTTTGAAGGTGTCGTCATTGCACGCAAAGGCAGTGGCGTTAATGAAACCTTTACCGTGAGGAAAATTTCTTATGGTGTTGGTGTGGAAAGGGTTTTCCCTGTTCATTCCCCACGAATTGAGAAGATCCAGATTGTCTCCAGAGGACGGGTAAGACGGGCAAAACTTTATTACCTGAGAGAGCGTGTGGGTAAGAAAGCGAAGCTTCAGGCGATGAGAGAGGCTGATATTTCAAGAGAGCGCGTGTATTTCGAGCATCAGGAAGAAGTGCCTGCTGAAGAGAGTGCTCCCCACGTCCAGGAAGACGAAACCAAAACAGAAAAATCCCCGGAGGAAAGCGGGGAAGGCTGACTTTTTATCCCATGCAGATACTCGATTTTTTCTGCCAGGGAGTTGGACCTTTCAAAAACCTGTTTAAACTTAACACTGAAGGACGGTCTGTAGCGGTTGAGGGCCCTGGAGGTTCAGGAAAATCTATCATCGCGCGTGCCATCCTTGCGGTTCTTTACCCTGAATATTATCGCCGCATAAAGGATTCGCTTTACGCAGAAGGCAGCGAGGTAAGCCGCCTTGCCCTGACATTTCGTACAGGCGGAGAGATTTACCGAATCATTCGTGATCTCAATAAGGACTCTGTTCAGTTGATGAAATATGAGAAGGATGAAAAGAAGTTTTCTCCATATACTTCAGATGAGGATCAGATATCTCTACTGGCAACGGATTGGCGTCTTCCTGATTTGAAAACTTACTTAAAGCTTTTCTTTTTGGATGGCTCTCGCATAGAAGATGTATTCGCTGAGGCAGCTCCTGTAAAGGCTGAAACTTCTGTTCAGGAGACATCTCTGGAATCCTTTCCAGGTGAAAGAAGCGGTGCAGGAGAAGACCGTGTCGCCCTTCTGCGGGCAGAACTTGAGAAAGCAGAAGAGATTCGTAAATTGGAGTTTGAGCTGGATGACCTCGAGCGTCGGTTGTTTGAAATGGAGGATAAAAAACGCAAGGCAGCGGGTCTTCAGGAGCGCATTGAAGGTTTGCGAAATGAACTGGAGCGTTACAAGTCTATTGAGCATCTTCCTCCGGATATTCATGAAAAAGTAAAAACCTATAACTCTGACCAGGAAAAACTGGCTCTTAAACTGCGAAATTTCGACGACCGCATTAACGAGCTTGAGGCACGCAAGCTCGTTCTGGAAGGCAATGTTCTATGGAAAGACAATAAATTCATAGCCGGCATTATACTTTTAATAGGCGGTGCGCTGGGCTTTTTCTTTACTCCTGGAGAAGGGTCGTTCCGTATTCTTAAAAACCTGTTGCCGCTCCTTTCTGTGGGTGGGCTTGCGCTCGGGGTGTTTTCTGCATGGAAATTTCTCAGTGGCTCAGAAAGCTTAAGGGCCATCACGGAAGAGTTGGAAAAGCTCCGGCGCGAACGTCGCAAGCAGGAGAGCACATTCGAGATGGAGTATGCCATCATCCCCCAGATTATGAAGGAGTTTAATCTGAACTTTCCCGAAGAAATTATGGAAATCGTGGAAAGGAAGAAAGAGCTGGAGCAGGAGCTTCAGGAGCTGGAGGCCAGCATTGCCTCGTCCAATGGAGAGACGGGTCTGGAAGCTCTCGAGGAGGAAGAGCAGACATTACGGCAGCGTATTTCGGAAATAAAAGAGAGACTGAAAGAGCTGGGTCCTCTTATGGCGGCTGAAGAGGAAATACGGGATGAGCTGGAAGCGCTGGAAACGGGAGCCGGCCTTCTGGAAGCTCCCGGGGTACTGGAGGTCAGCGGGGGTGGTGTCCCTGCTGGTACGCTTATGCTGGAGGATGCTTTTCAGAATTTGTTTCACCGGGATTTTCCTTCTTTTGTCTTCGAGAATGCAGAGATGATAGGGCGTTTTCTTAAAGCATCCTCAGGCGGGCGCTGGGAAGGAGTAGATTATGGAACAGCCCTGTTACTTAAAGGAACGCAGGGAACCTTACCTGCGGCATATGCTTCCACAGCTGAAAAGGCGGCTCTCCTGCTCAGTATTATTCTTACCGTGAGAGTATGGGGACGTGAATCGTGCCCTGTGCCCCTTATACTGGATTGTCCTGAAGCTCCCTTCTCCTCGAAAGAGCTACCTTTTGTTGCGCGACTGCTGGGGGAAATGTCCCGCCGAATTCAGATGCTTCTGTTTTACAGAAACGCAAACTTTGAGCCTCCCTTTGAAAAGCGTATCGCTTTGAAATAATGAACACCCGGGATAAAGGTAAGAACTGGGAAGATATAGCAGAGGCCTATCTGAGGAAGAATGGGTATCGTATTCTGGAAAGGAATTTTCTCTGCAAGGGTGGTGAACTGGACATCGTGGCTTTGAGGGAAGGTGAACTTGTATTTGTAGAGGTAAGAGGATTGAAATCTTCTCATTTTCTCTCTCCTGCGGAAACCATCTCCCGGAGTAAAATGCGGCGCATTATAAGAGCCGCCTCTGTCTTTCTTACGATGCATGCGTTGAAAAAAATTAATTCCATACGTTTCGATGTTATTTCTGTTGACGGAGAGACAAGTGATGTTACAGAACACATTGAAGGTGCATTTGATCTCGAAACAGCAGGATTTGACTCTTTAACTTTTGGAGGACTCTATGCCTGAAATTGCACCCTTCAGAGCCTGCCATTTTAAAGAAGACCTCACTGACCGGTGGGATAATGTTTTTACACCCCCTTATGACATCATCAAGCACACGGAAAAAGAAAAATATCTCGAGCTCAGTCCATACAATGTCATCCGTTTGATATTACCGTCTTCGCATCACCAGGCTCACAGGACCCTGTCGCGCTGGATAGAACAAAGTGCTCTCGTGGTGGAGGAGAATCCTGTTCTTTTTCAGATTGTGGAGACTTTTGAATTCATGGGAACGATTTACACGCGCTGGGGATTACTCTGTACAATGCGTCTTGAAGATTTTTCCTCTGGAATGGTAGTCCCTCACGAGCAGACTATTCCCGCGCATAAAAGAGATCGTTTGGAACTCATGAAAGCGGTAAAGGGGAATCTTTCACCAGTATTTGGAATTTTCGAAGGAGACGGATACTCTGTTCAGGACCTGCTCCGTCGTACAACCCGCCGCCTTCTCTACCGGTATCATGATTTTTACTCTACGATCAGAACTGTATTCCTCATAGATGATGAAAACACCATCGCGTCTCTCCAGGAAAGCCTCCGTGACCGACGCATGCTCATTGCTGATGGCCATCACCGCTATGAAACAGCTCTTGCTTACAGAGACGCATACGCTACTTCTCCTCATTCGCCGGAAAATTATGTGCTTGTATATCTTTCTCCAGGCACCCAGCTCGGTCTGCGAATATTTCCCACACACCGGCTGGTGGAATTCAATATCATGGGCGAAAAGCTCCTGCAGCGGCTGGGTGACGTTTTTGACATAACTCCTTCCACTGTACCTTCCGATGATGAGCTGTTAAAGACGCCTCCTGACGTTTTTTATATTTCTATGAAATCTGGCATCTGGCGTGTGGCATTGAAGAAAGGAGCGAGACTTGATTATTCACGCGAGGTGCATTCAGCCCTTGAAAGAGTCAATGCCGTAATAGTGGAACATTATATCCTTGAAGATATCCTCGGTTACAGCAATGCCGGCCAGAAGGGGCTGGTTCACTATTACCACACTGTATCCGAAACATTGGAACACTTAAAAGTCGTGGAGAATGGTACCGCTTTTTTCCTCTCGCCCCTCAGTGTGGACGATGTATTTTCCATTGCATCCCAGGGGGTACGTTTCCCTCCCAAGACCACTTATTTTCATCCCAAAGTGCCTTCTGGTATCGCTTTTCATCTTTTCCAGCATCAGAGCCATTACAGAGGTGCTGACGCCGTTGCTTAAAAACGTTGAAAAGCACCACTAAGGCCCGCCAAAATTTAAGCACCACTGTATCAGGAGGTTGTATTATGCATGGTGAGATAAAAAGAGAAATCTTCTGGAATATCTCGGTTGTGAGCAAGATTGTGTTCTACGTGCTGGTGGTGGTCACACTGGCTCTTTTCGCCTATGGAATGTACAGACGTGTAAAACTCTGGTTACAGGGTCGCAAAGATGAAGAACAGGTGAATATCTCAGGGCATGTGTTAGATCTCCTGAAGCAGGTCTTCCTGCACGTAAAAATTTTGCGAGAGACATTTCCCGGTTCGCTTCATGCCCTTATCTTCTTCGGTTTTTTCCTTTTATTTATAGGGACTCTATTTGTGATGTTTGAGTACGACCTGGGGCATATGATACTTCGCCTCAAACACTACATCGTATTTAAGGGAAGTTTTTATCTGGTTTTCTCCTTTGTGCTTGAACTGGCCGGTCTTGCACTTATCCTGGGTACCCTGGGCATGATTGTCCGGAGGTACGTGCAGCGCCCCGACCAGCTTGATAACCGTGCTGATGACTTATTGCTTCTTCTGGGACTTTTGCTGGTAGGCATTTCCGGCTTTTTCGTGGAAGGTCTCCGTATTGCAGCGAGCGGTGCGCCTCCTTTCGAAAAATACTCTTTTGTAGGATGGGGCCTTACCTCCCTCTTTTCCAAAGGTACGCCGGGTGTGAAGCTGGCGCACGAGATCGTCTGGTGGTTGCATGCAGCCATTGCTTTTGGTCTTATCGTTTACATCCCGTTTTCCAAGTTCAAGCATGTG
Organism: bacterium; assembly: GCA_024275095.1. Taxonomy (GTDB): domain Bacteria; phylum JAJRZV01; class JAJRZV01; order JAJRZV01; family JAJRZV01; genus JAJRZV01. Next base: position 8,298 of record JAJRZV010000066.1, read on the forward strand.
GTCAATATTCCGGTGAACATTCTTCTTCGTTCTGATAAGCCCCGGGGTGCCATCACACCCATCAATATAGAAACAGCGGAACATTATGGTGCAGGGAAAATCCAGGAACTCACGTGGCGCCAGCTTCTCGCTGCTGACGCGTGTATCCGCTGTGGACGATGCCAGGCTTCCTGTCCAGCGTACACAACGGATAAGCCACTCTCTCCCAAAAACGTGGTACAGAAGGTGGTGGATGTGATGGAGGCTCAATCGGAAGAAACCTACATTCCCCAGCCTATTGATCCTGAAGAGATCTGGTCCTGTACTACATGTGCTTTCTGCATGGAGCAGTGTCCTGCATTTGTCCCTCACGTGGACGTGTTCGTGGAAATGCGACGTTACATGATTATGCAGAATCTGCTGGCCGGGACAGGAGCCAAGGCCCTGCAAAAGGCCATGAATTCCGGGAACCCCTGGGGTTTGCCTCAGGATGAAAGGGAGGAATGGATTGGTGACCTGGAAGTTAGAAAGGCCTCGGAAGGCGATTTTGAATATCTTTACTGGATTGGCTGCGCTGGCGCATACGACCCGAGAAACCAGAAGGTTACCCGCGCATTTGTGCGACTATTACAGAAACTCGGTGTGAATTTCGCCATCCTGGGTAATGAAGAAAAATGTACCGGTGATTTTGCCAGACGCCTGGGAGAGGAAGGTCTTTTCCAGATGCTCGCAATGGAGAACATTCAAACTCTCCAGAAATACAATGTGAAAAAGATCATTACCACCTGTCCACACTGCTATAACACGTTGAAAAATGAATATCCGCAGTTTGGCGGTGAATTTGAAGTGTATCACCACACGCAATTCCTGGCCGAATACATGAAAACCAAGGGTCTTGCCCCCTCAGTTCGTATCAAAGAAGTATTCATGTACCATGATTCCTGTTATCTCGGGCGATACAACAATATTTATAACGAACCAAGGCAACTTCTGAATATGGCTGTTGCAGGTGAAATACGCGAATTTGAAAAGAATTACGATAAAAGTTTTTGCTGCGGTGGCGGCGGAGGTCACATGTTCATGGAGATTAACATCGGCCAGCGGATTAACCATGCGCGTTTCGAACAGGCACTTGCCAAGAATCCAGACCGCATAACCACGGCCTGTCCGTTCTGCCTCATTATGTTTGACGACGCGTGCAAAACCAAGGACATGGAAGATACACTGAAGATCCAGGACATATCGGAAATTTTACTGGAGAGCCTGGGAGATTAATTCCGGGCCAGAATTAGCCAGTGGGCTCCCTTGTATCCTTTCTCTAAAGCTTTGCGCAGACGGGTGCTTGCAGTGTAAGCGTGTGGAGAAGCTTTCTTCAGGGAAGGTGCAAATACGGGATACGGAAGTGAGTGTAATTCTGCAAGTGCATTCTTGATGTCTTCTTCTTTCAGATGTTCGGAAATGTAAAACAGTGGTCGCAGAAGTTCCGGGTTATTGTGAACATATCCGTATAATCCCTGTGTTTCACCAGCTTTTAATCTTTCTGTTACAAGCAATGCGAGAGGAGTGCCTGGATATACTCTCAATCCCAGGGCAAATCCCACACATGTAGGGGATATTTTTTTAAGAAATTTAATGGTCTCTTTCAGGGTTGATACTGTCTCTCCTGGACCTCCCACTATCATGTCGAACATGAAAGGAATCCCGGTACGCTGGAACAAGCGTGCAGTGCGTTCAACATCATCCGTGGAAAACGGATGATTATAGGCATTCAGCATTTTCTCGGAACCGGAACTTACGGTGAAATTGATCCCTTCGCACCCGCTGTATTTCATGAGCCTGACCAGGTCCCAATCCAGCATCATGGGAAGCATATAGGCATACCAGCGCAGTTTATTTCCAATCCCCCTTCGCAATATCTCGTCCAGGACCCGGTGCAGGTGTTCCGGGTCAATGTTGAATTCGCTGTCACACATGTGAACATGTGCAATCCAGCGCCTGGTAAGGGATTCCAGCTCTTCTGCCACTTCTTCAGGGGGCTTTTTTCGGTGAATGGTACCCTTGATGACAGGATCAACGCAGAATATACAACCGTACGGACAGCCTCTTGATGCCTCAGCGTTTCCCTGCCCGCCAAGCCGGTAATAAAGGCGAGACTGGTGAAAAATCCTCCCACCGGGTGGTCCGCGCATTTCTTCTTTTTGAGACAGGCTGAAAACCCTGTTGCCTTTACGGCAGAACACTCCCGGTAGCCCGGGATTTTCGCCTTTTGCCAGAAAAGCCGAAGCCCGGAGCATGAGATGTTCGCCATCCCCTACCACGCCATAGTCGGCGCGCGTGTAGCGAAGAAGTGCACCGGGAAATATGCTGTATCCACATCCACCGAGCACCACAGGTGTATCGATCGTTTTTTTGAGAATTTGCACCACCTGCCTTGCCAAGGGTGCGTAGGATTGGCAGTGGGGCCATGTACAGTCGTCTGCATTGCGTATGGATACCCCGGTAAGATGGGGACGAAATATTGATACCTTCCGCGCAAGCAGTTCTTTCCACGGATGGTTGACAGCAATGTCAAAAATGCGTACGTTCCAGCCAGCTTCTCTCAAAGTAAAAGCAATGTGCTCGAGACCGAGAGGTTCTACCGGAGGAAATGGCCCGCCCACATGTACTAGTAAAATGCGCATTGTTCTAAAAATTATCTTATCATGACATCTTACATGAAAAAAGATTTTAAAAAATCTAATTGTCGAAGAAGTTTGTTGATGATAAAAGAATTCAGGAGCCAGAATAATTCTTTTAGGCTCAATAATACCTCTGGGACCCTGGTGATAACAGTTAAGTGCTGTAATTTCTCACGTAGCGGTAAGCTGTTTTTTTGCCCTTAACGGAATAATTTTATGATGTCGGTGGGACATAAAGTGTGCCTTCTGATAGTATTTAAACTTCAATGAATTCTTTGGACAGGCTCAAACGCGACTTAAAGTGGCTGTTTTGAGGCTTTTTTGCGTTGGCCCGAGAAAAGTCGAAAGATTTTTGTGGAAAACATGAGATGGCCTACCTTCATGAGAATCTCTCATAGGTATATTGTTATGTCTAACACCTGGTCAAAGCCCAAATTTCTGACATCCTGAAAAGATTTATTCAAATAGACTTCTGCCGGAGGTCTAAGTTCCAACCATGGATAAACCGCTTCCTGTGGGGTCTTGATGAATTCTTTCTATCACTCCAATTTGCTCCGGTGATTTATACCCATCCTTATAAGCCTGATAAAGCTTTCAAAGAAAATCCCTGAATCGTTTTGCGATGAACGGGGAGGCGTTAGTTATTTCCAGAGAGAGTACCAACGCCTTCATTTAAACCTGTTTTTATTTTGTTCTTGATTTTGAGCTGATTAATTTCCTGCGGTGCTCTTCTATTTCTACCCTGAAAGATCCTGAACCTGTCTCTTCCCTGCGAAAAGTCTCACTTAATGTGTTTTTCGCTTCAGGGGGGCAATACATCCCCCGGGCACACCTGATAAGCGTAAAATACAGTGGCGCTCACTTGAGTTTTCACAACTCTCCTGCCAGCCACAGTGGTTTGAACGTTATTCGGGTATTTCCGCGTTTTGCCCTTCCTCCAGTGTCCTTTGTGAGAACAAAGGCTTTTGAAGGTGAATACCTCTGAATAAAACTGCTCATGCCTCTGGGAACGTTTAAATGAGCAATCTCTGAAAATTTCACCTCCACAGGAACGCTCCTGTTCAGCACGAAGTCGACCTCTCCCCCTGTCTTTAACCTCCAGTAGCCAATTTCCGTTCCATAGGGCTGAGACTTCAACAGTTCCAGAAGGACAAAGTTCTCAACAAGTGCCCCTGTATCTTCCCTGAACCTGAGCGGTGAAAAATTCTGAACCGCCCAATTCCTGAAGCCCGGATCTATGAAATACATTTTTTAGAGTTTTTTGTAACCTCTTTGCGTGGATTTTTTTGAAAAAGCTTTTAGAACGTAGATTATGTAAGTGAGTTCAAGAACCTTAAGATACCTGCGCACAGTGTCTCTGGTAATTCTGAGATCTGAAGAAAGAGAGAGAACGTTGAGGGAAGAACCTGTCCGTCCGCCAAGTAGTTTCAACGTATCACTGAATTTCTCAGGTTCCTTAAGTTTAAAAACTTAAGTTTAAAAAGCGGGAATATATCCCTGTAGAGGTAGGATGTGAAAATCTCTCCCAAGAGCCTTTTTTTAACATCCCGATTATTCTCCAGAACAACTGCTGGATATCCTCCATAGGTCAGATATTCTTCAAGATAAGCACTGATGGATTTATATGAAATTTTCTTCAGGTGGGCCAGGAGGTCATTTTTCCCCTTAAACAGCAGAAGTTCTTTGAAGGAAAGCGGTAAGAGCACAAACTCTATTTTCCTTCCAACCATGGCTTCTCTAAACCTTTTCTTCATCTCAAGGCTTGAAGAACCTGAAACAATGAGTTTGATTTTCCCCTTCAGGTGGTCAACTGTGAGTTTTATAAATCTGTCCGGGAAGGGGTGATACTGTATTTCATCAACAAAGAGGTAACTGCCCGAAGGCAGTGAAGATGGAAAAGAAAGGTCTTTCAGGAGTTCAAGATCCTCAGGAAATTCAAGGTCATAAAAGAACACCCTTCCTTTTCTCTTTTTGATTATCTCCTGTGCGAGAAGGAAAAGAAGAGAAGTTTTGCCTGCCTGTCTCGGTCCTGTAATAACAACTGCCTCAGGTCTTTTGAGAAAAGGCTTTACTGCCCCCAGCAGGTCACGTGGCAGCAATTTCCTCTGGGTAATCTCCTCTACAAGTATCATATGCTGGTTGTACAGTGTGGTGTACAAAAAGTAAAAAAGTTTCAAGAGTGTCTCCAGCAAATTCTTTGTTGGCTCCTCGCGTAATCCTTTCCCATAACCTTGTAGATGGGGGTAATGTTCATGGGACTGGCAGGAACTGTGATGGTGATGGGGGGAAGTTTCTCCTTCAGGTGTCTGCCATCATGTATGGGGGCGTGTTATTGCTTGTTACCGCATCGGTATGGAATGCTTTACCCCCTCAGAAAAGGTAATGGTGAAGAGGGGATATGCACGATATGCGAATGTGAGAAAAAAGCAATTAAAACAGATACAGGGTTAAGGAGGTGGTAACATGAAAGCAAAGCGAACAATTGAAGTCTTCTCAGCAGGATGTTCATTCTGTGAGGAAACTGTTGGCAAACAGTCTCGCATGTCCTTCGTGTGAGGTGAAGGTAATTGATGTGAGGCAACCGAAAGAATTTAAACGTGCAAGGGAGAGGTGAGTTTCCTCTGTTCCAGCAGCGGCAGTTAATGGAAACCTCGCTGACTGCTGTACCGGGCGCGGACCCGATGAAAAAGTGCTTCGTTCAGCAGGACCGGGACAACCCCGAACTTTTTGACTTTTCTTTCAGTGTTGCTGCAAAATTTCCTTGTAAATTTGCAGTAACATTGCATAAAATAAACGTGTGAAGTTTGTACACCGGTCAGTAACAAACAGGATAGTTGAGGGGCTGAAAAAATACCCTGTTGTAGGTATTACAGGAGCCCGCCAGACCGGAAAGACAACTCTTTGTCAGTTCCTGCTACCTGAGTACTTGAAAAAGGAAGTCTCTTACTTCACCTTTGATGACCCTGACGAGAGACTGAGATTCTCCCGTTCCGCTGTCACCATACTTGAGGATATAAAAGAGCCTGTTGTCATATTAGACGAAATCCAAAAAAATCCTGATGTGTTTGATCCTCTGAAATACATTGTTGACAGAGAGAGGCAAAAGCCAGCGTTGAAAAGAAAGAAGTTCATTATTACTGGTTCATCTCACCTGATGCTCCTCAGGGGAATAAAAGAAACTCTTGCAGGAAGGATAATCCTTATAAACCTTTACCCTTTCTCGTTTTCTGAAACAGCATCAAGCTTGGAGTCTGCGCACTTCCTGACAGAACTGTTAAAAAAGAAAAAAATCAACAAACGGGAGACCCAAAAAATAGACCTTCTATCATCAGAAGAAAAGAGAAATTTGACAAAACTCAGAGATAACCATCTGATGTGGGGAGGGTTTCCTCCTGTATGGAACGTAAAGAAAATAGAGGACAGAATTGAGTGGCTCAAAAACTATAGAAAAACGTACCTTGAAAGGGACATTTATGATGCAGGTGGAGTGGCTGATATTGGAAATTTTCTGCTTGCTCAAAAAATCCTGTGCCTCAGAACCGGAAGTATTCTTTCATATTCAGAGGTGGCAAAAGAGGTTCAGGTTGCAGTAAACACCATCAAAAGATACGTTTACATCCTGAATGTCACCTTTAACTGTTTTCTGCTTCAACCTTTTTATAAACATGCAGGGAAACGGCTTGTTAAAAGCCCAAAAATATATTTTACAGATACCGGGCTATGTAGAAGTGTCGCTGGTGAAGAGGGCATCAGCAAAGGAAAAATTTACGAAACATGGGTGTTTACAGAACTTTTAAAGTGGAAGGAACTTCAAACCCCGGAACCCGAAATTTATTATTACAGGACGGCCTCTGGTGTGGAGGTTGATTTTATAATCAGACACAATAAATTTTTGCTCCCTGTTGAGGCAAAAGCGGGTAGGGTGGTTGATCATAGAGACGCCAAGCACATTGAAAAATTCATGAACGATTATCGCCCAAATGCTCCTGTGGGCTTGATTATCTATTCAGGCAGCGAAATAGTTGAGGTAAGGAAAAATATCTACGCAGTCCCTGACTGGTATGTATTTTTATAATCCAGGATGTTAAAAAGCTTTATTCGTGTTAGGTGTTTTCTCAGGTTTCATCAGCATTTGCATAATGAGAAGGGATCTTTAAGACATCCATAATCTGCAGGGCAAGGGTATTTTTTCCCGGGTCTGGC
>JAJRZV010000067.1 GCA_024275095.1 bacterium
AAAGGTTTTGGCCACCACGTTGGCAAAAACAGCAACAACAAGAATCAGTGCAAAAAATGTAAAACCAGCAAATAGTAATTTGCCTCTCCGACCAATAAACCGTTCCACAAGTTCTCCAATGCTGCGTCCATCGTGCCGAAGCGACGCCACAAGAGATGTAAAGTCGTGTACTGCTCCTACGAACACACATCCCACGAGAATCCATATAAATGCCGGGAGCCAGCCGTATTTAACAGCAAGCACGGGACCGACAATAGGTCCTGCTCCCGCAATGGAAGCAAAATGATGGCCCATGATCACACTGAGCCGTCCAGGTACGTAATCCACACCATCTCTCAAACGATGTGCCGGTGTTTCGTTTGAGTCATCCAGCCGGAAATATTGCGTAAGGTAGCGACCATAAAAAATGTATGCCCCGAGAAAAATTACAATTCCTATGCCGATCAAACCCGAAACAGTCATTTTACTTTCCCCTGTGAAAATAACTATATATTTTCTCAGCCGTTTTGTCGCCTATTCCGTGTAAAGATTTAAGTTCCTTCAAGGACATGTCCCTCAACTTTTTCACAGAACCAGTTTGAAGAATAATCGAACGGGCTGTTTCAGGACCAACGCCCGGAATGGAAAGAAGTTCGGAATGTGTTTTTACCTTCATATCAAGTTTGCGAAGATACGACAATGCGAATCTGTGCGCCTCGTCGCGAAGGTGTCTCAATAGTGCAAGAATACACAATGCTCTACCCTCGAGTAGCACTTTTCCATCAGCCAGATGAATTGTCTCAGGACCGAATTTCTCAACCGGCTTGGACAGTGCTACAGCCGACACGCGCGAGCCAAGTCCAGCGGCTTCCAAACACTGAAGAGCCACGTTCAAATGCCCACGTCCTCCATCAATAAGAATCAGGTCGGGGAGAGAATCTTCGGCAATACCCCTGCGCAGCCTTCGAGACAGGATTTCCCTCATCGCTGCATAATCGTCCAGTTCTTTCTTTTGCACCCGATACCGCCTGTAAAGTTCCCTTCTCAAAATGCCGTGTATCATTGCCACAGACGAACCTACAACAAGGCTGGCACCATAGCGTGAAATGTCAAAGGCTTCCACCCATGCTGGAGCGCGGGGCAGGTGCAATACCTTTGCCACTTCATCACCCTGCCATTCAGTTTCCTGAGCACGAACCGTCAACGCCATTTCTGCATTTTTTAAAGCCGCTTTCATAACTTCGGACATCGGCTCCGTGCGTGCACTGACAATGCGTACACGTCGTCCCTTTAAGTGCGTGAGGAAGTTTTCCAAATCGTTTTTTTCCTTTAAATTCCGGTTGAGGTAAATTTTATCCGGCAGAAACCGGCCAGCAGAATAATATGAGCGTATAAAATCAGAAACAACTTCCTCCTCTGAACAAGCATGACCTGTATCAGTATATCTGTATACATTGGTCATCACTCCACTTCTGTAACTCACCACCGCCGCCGCGATTTCAGTCCCCTGAAAAACAAAAGCAATCACATCGAAATCTTTGCCTTCAGTGCGCTGAAATCCTAAACCTGCCGATATATTCCGTAGGCTGAGAAGGACATCGCGAATGGCTGCCGCCTGTTCAAACTCTTCCATCTCTGCTTTCTCACGCATGCGTTGTTCAAGAAGCTTTTCAATATCCTTCAATCCCCTCTTCAAAGCCTTTTCGGCTTCCCGCACAACACCCATATACTCTTCCTTACTCACCATGCCGGCACACGGTCCGAGACATCGTCCCATTTCGTATTCAATACAGGGCCTTTTCCTGTGCCGCAGTGTATTGTCAGAACAGGTACGCAACGGAAATACATACTGGAGAAACTCTATCATTCGCCGCGTTCCCGAAGCCGAGGGGAAAGGGCCAAATATTACGTTACCCCGGGGATCGGGCCTTCTCAGCTGCCTGATACGCGGCCATGGCGATTTCTTTTCCAGTACGATACAAGTATACGTTTTGTCATCCTTGAGGCGGACATTGTAGCGTGGATTCAGTTCCTTTATCAGCCTGTCTTCCAGAAAAAGAGCCTCTGCACCATCACTGGTGGGTATAAATTCCGCATCTTCCGTTTCCTGGTGAATTCGCAATGAAAGGAAACGGCCATCCTCGCCATGGGCGTATGCCTTTACGCGTTCTTTTAAATCAGATGCTTTACCAATGTAAATAACACTGCCCGTGCTGTCTCTGAACACATATACACCGGGGCCTTCCGGTGCCCTTTCCACAATTTCCCGCCATTTAGATTTTTCCTGTATGTTTTTCATGGAGAAACTCTGAAATGAAAATTTAATGTCTCTGCGTTTTGACTCTGAAAGAAAACCACATTCACCACAAAGTGGTTATTTGTTCCCAAGGGAAAATTTTTAAAAAATGGCTGGGGAGCCAGGATTCGAACCTGGACTCGCGGATCCAGAGTCCGCTGTCCTGCCAATTAGACGACTCCCCATTGTTTGTTTTTTATAGCATATGTTATCCCTTATACTCAACGTCAACCCTTCACATTCATTTTCTTTTTGAATTATCGCAAGTTATATGTGTTGCACAAAGCATCTGTCATCAACACCTGAACTCTTCCTTCAAAAAACAAAAAAACAGTTCAACGGGCTCAGGGGTGAACCAGGCCTCTTGCAAACTTGTTAAACAGTTCAAAACAAGAATTCTATGAAAAATATTTAATCGGCTTTCAAAAGGTGAAAAAAGTTTTCCTTTCTGATAGTCTTTTCAAGACCTAGTTACAGAGGGGAAAATGGGTCACTTAACAGGAGGCGGAGTTTATAAAAAACTTCAGGAACGGCTTCATCGTAACCCTGTCGGTGTACCAGCCAGTCCTGCACTCTTTGAAATCCTCAAAATTCTCTATTCCGAAGAAGAGGCTCATATCGCTTCTCATATGCCTATGAAACCCGCCCGTCTTGAAGAGATTTCAAAAAAATTGAAGCTTCCTCCAGAAAAACTGAAATCCCGACTTGATCGTATGGCCGAAAAGGGACTGGTTGTGGATTTTCAACGTGGCGACAGGCATTACTATGTGCTTAACCCCACGGTTGTCGGTTTCTTCGAATTTTCCCTTATGCGGGTGAGGGAGGACTTCGATCAGAAACGTCTCGCCGAACTCTACGAAGAATACATGCTCCAGGAATCTGACTTTCCTCGAGAGGTTTTTCAGGGAGAAACACAAATTGGACGGGTTCTGCCTCACGAAGATGTCCTTGGCGAAGATGTGTACGCCGAAATTCTTTCATGGGAAAAGGCTACTGCGGTAGTGGAAGAAGCAGGACACTGGTCCATCAGCCTCTGTTACTGCCGGCATAAAGAACAGCACCTGGGCAAGGAGTGTAAGTTCCCCATGGAAATTTGTATGGCACTGGGGCTCGGAGCAGAATTTATTGCTCGGAGAAAACTTGGTAAAAGCATCAGCAAATCAGGAGCCCTGGATATCCTTGCAATGGGACGGGAATTGGGCCTGGTGCACATTGCCGATAACGTGAAACAACGTCCCACTTATATCTGCTCGTGTTGTGGATGCTGCTGCGGGCAGCTCAGGGCCATAAACACGCTGGGAATTGAGGGGGCCATCGTAACGAGCAATTACATCATGACAATTGACCAGGAAAAATGCGTTGGATGTGGAAGATGTGCCAGGCGATGCCCCGTGCGTGCCATTGTGCTCAGGGGCACAGGACGCCAGGGAGAACTCAAAGCAGAAGTCGAAGAGGACCTGTGCTTAGGTTGCGGCGTGTGCATTCGTGCATGCGGGAAGGATGCCATGAAAATGGAGCTCCGGAAACAACGGGTATTTGTGCCAGAAACCACCATTGAGAGAGTAATGATAATGGCTCTGGAACGAGGAAAATTACAGGAACTTATTTTTGATGGTGACGGCATAAGTGCAAGAGCCCTGCGTGCTCTCACGAAAGCCGTGCTGAGACTCCCTCCTGTCAAGCGGAAAATGGCAGAGGCGCAACTGCGCTCGCGTTTCATCAGTGCACTCGTGGCAGGTGCTATACGGTTTGACAGAAATGTTCGTGACTCCATATGAGACCCATCAGGCATCGTGAAGGCTGAAAAAAAGTTAAAAAAACAGCAACTCCTACCTATGGTTCTCGCTCTCACAGTGTTTTCAATTTCATGCACTGGCAAAACCCGGAAGCCTCTTTTCTGTCGCGCTGACTGGGAAACCGCTGATCTTTCAGCTCCCTACCCTTCAGAGGTCACGGCTGTACTCGTGGAAGAAGGTCAAAAAGTGAAAAAAGGAGAAGTTTTAATCGCACTGGACACCTCAGATTTCGCTCGTCAGCGGGATAGTGCAAAGGCTGCACTTAATGCGCTGTATCATCAAATTAGACGACTGCGCATTCTCATACGCCACCAGGAAAAAAATCTGGCAAAAGTAAAAAATCTCACAAAAATCGGGGGTGCACCTCAGCAAACACTGGAAAATCTACAGGTGCAGCTGGAGGCACTCAGAGAAGAACTTCTTGCTGCAGAAAGCCAGATGTCTTCCCGGAAGAAAAAAATCTCAATCATTGAGCAGCAAATGATGCGCGGTATGGTCCGGGCACCTGAGAACGGCATTGTCTTACGGGTCTTTACCTCGAAAGGTGAAAGAGCCCTGCCAGGCCAGCCCCTCGTACGAATGGGATATCCTCAAAGCGTTGAAGTTTACTGTTATGTATCACACGACCTTATGTCAAAGTTAAAGGTTGGTACAAAGGCGAAAATCTTCTCAACCGGCGAAACCGCAACCCTGGGCACCGTCTCTTTCATATCACCAGAACCTGAATTTACACCCAGGTATTACATTTCCGACAGTGAACGGGACGTGCTGCATTATATGGTTAAAATAAAGGTTCAGGCACAAGAGCGAGTATTCAACATGGGCGAATTTGTTCAGGTGCATTTTCTGTTGCAACATGGCCAGAAGTGATATAACCATTCGAGCCGAAGGTCTTACCAAACGTTTCGGTAATCTTGTCGCTGTTGATGATGTGAGTTTCACCGTCAGACAGGGGGAGGTTTTCGGCCTTCTCGGCCCTAACGGAGCGGGAAAATCCACCACCATACGCATGTTATGCGGAATATTGAAACCCACAGCCGGGTACGCCGAAATCGCCGGAATCAACGTGGTGAAAACACCTGAACAGGTAAAACGTACTATCGGATACATGTCTCAACGGTTCGGGCTTTACGATGACCTTACTGTCCGCGAAAACATACTCTTTTATGCCCGTCTCTATATCGGAAACTGGAAAAAAGCCGCTGAACGAGCAAACGAGGTTATGGAAAAGCTGGAACTTCATTCATACGCCAACACCACCGCCGGGCAACTTTCAGGCGGCTGGCGACAACGGCTCGCCCTGGCCTGTGCCATCACACACAAACCTCCCGTGCTTTTCCTGGACGAGCCCACAGCAGGTGTAGACCCTCTTTCGCGACGGATGTTCTGGGACATCCTCTACGACATGGCTGCTGAAGGGGTTACGCTGTTTGTTACCACCCACTACATGGAAGAAGCAGAACGCTGCGACACCATAGGCTTTCTATGGCACGGGAAACTCGCTGCACTGGGAAGTCCTGAAAAGATAAAAAAGACCTCTATACCCGCGGGCGTGTACACCATAAAAGGGGTATCACCTGCAGAAGTGGTAAATACTCTGAAAGGGTTACCCTTTGTAGCGGAAACAAGTCAGTATGGTTCAGAGGTTCACGTCATTACCAATATCCCGGAAGACGTAACTCACAAAATTCGTGAGCAACTGATGGCAATGGGACTAAATCAGGCCAGAGTCGCCCCCTCCGTCCCATCCATTGAAGATGTGTTCATGTATATATCGCATGAAAAGGCAAACAACATAAAGCAAAATGAATAACAAACAAATTTCATCATTTCTCAGCAAGGTACTGACATTCGCAATTAAAGAATGGAATCACATACTCCGGGATAGGCGTTCATTCCTGTTAACCCTTATATTTCCAGCCTTTATAGTGGTGTTTCTCGGGTATGCAGTTACCTTGGACGTCAACAGGGTCCGTATAGCCGTACTTGACGAAGATGGGGTTGCAGGGAGACAACTGGAGAAAAAACTGGAAGGTTCCACAACATTTGAAGTGGTACAGGTTCCAAATCTGCCCGAAGGAATTGAGCTTTTAAAGGAAGGTCACGTCCAGGCAATACTGCAGGTCCCGCGAGCCTTTAGCAAAAATCTTTTTTTCACCGGAAAATCCATTATCTCTCTGATTGTGGACGGCTCTGATAACAACGCTGCACGTATAATCATGGGATATCTTGCTGATTTCGCGGGTAAAGGGTTTTACGCGGTCCGCCACTCACCTCCCCGTAAAACCACGGTAAAATACCTTTTCAATCCAGCTCTTGACACACGCTTGTTCTTCGTACCGGGTATTATTGCCATTTTTATTTTCATGATGGCAGTAGCCATGACAGCTCTGTCTATTGTTCGTGAAAAAGAACAGGGTACTTTTGAAAACATCCTTGTCACACCTGTCCGTCCCATCCACATTTTAACGGGCAAGGTCATCCCCTACCTTCTCATAGGATTCGTCAATTTTTTTACAGGCATCCTGTGCGCCTACCTCTTTTTCGGCTTTCATGTATATGGTTCATGGGTAGCCATTGCCATTATAGCCCTGTTGTTTGTTGCGTGCGGTGTGTGTCTAGGGATGCTCCTTTCCACCCTCACAAAAAGTTCGCTTGTGGCATGGTTACTTTCTTTTATTCTTACCTTCCTACCCTCCGTCATTCTTTCAGATTTTGTTTTTCCCACACGCAGCATGCCTGGAGTGATCACAGCTGTCAGCTGGCTTGTGCCGACCAAGTACTTTATGCACCTGTTGCGCGACATTTCCATGAAAGGAGCCCCACTTGATCAACTACTGCATTATGTACTGCCCCTTATGGGATTCACCTTTATATTCATGCTTGTTGCAACCAGAAGGATGAAAAGAGCACACGCATGGTAAAAACAATACTTAACGTTGCATGGAAAGAAATCATTCAACTCAAACGTGACCGTCGCGTTTTTCCTATTCTGTTTATTGCCCCGGTAATCCAGATAATTCTTCTGGGTCTTGCAGCTACATTAGAAGTGAAACACATTCGATGGGTGTTGATTCCAGGGAAAACCCCGGCAGCAACCTTGCAAATAGAAAAAGTTCTTGCCGAAGGTGAAACCTTCCATTCCCTCGGCATGATAGATTCCTACAATAATGCTTTAAAACTTTTCGAAAGCGATCGCATCGACGCCGCTGTTGTCGCTGACAACCCCCCGCTCATACTCGTTGATGCCTCCAATGCCAACAGCGCGCGCATAATCGCGGGGTATTTGAAAAAGGCCCTCTCGCCGATCGAGTTTCCGATTAGAGTTTCATATACTCTGCCCATGCGTGCAGACCTCCGGGTCCACGTGCTCTACAATGAAACCCTGGAGAGCAAAAACTTTATGGTTCCCGGGGTAATGGTCACCATTCTCATGGTCATGACAATGGTGCTGACGGCTCTATCCATGGTCAGGGAAAAAGAACGCGGCACCATCGAGCAGGTGGTGACAACTCCCATCGGGCGCACCGCATTCATCGCCGGTAAAATTGTACCGTATGTAATCATCGGTCTTGCAGAGGCAGGTCTTATCCTTGCGGTTGCGGTATTTCTCTTGAAAGTTCCATTTCGTGGTTCAGTGGTTACGCTTCTTTTGTTTGCTCTGCTCTTCATGCTCAACACCCTCGGGGCTGGAATGTTCTTCTCCGTAATCTCTCGAACACAGCAACAGGCCATGCTCACCATTTTCATGACCATTATGCCCATGGTCATTCTTTCGGGGTTTATATTTCCCATTGATAGTATGCCGACTTTTTATCAATGGCTTGCACAGATTAATCCATTTACTCACTTCGTTAAAGCAAGCCGATATATCTTTCTCCGTGGCTCTGTCTTCAGTGAACTCACCCACGAAGCAATTGCGCTCGCAACCACCGGCACAATTCTGTTTTCACTGGCGGTTATATTCTTCCGAAAACAAATATAAATCAAGATGCAAGTATTCGCGCTGCATCTTTGGCAAAATATGTAAGGATAAGGTCCGCACCTGCCCTTTTGATGGAATAAAGGATTTCCATCATCACCTTCTCTTCATCTATCCAGCCCATTTTTCCTGCTGCTTTCACAAGTGAATATTCTCCACTTACATTATAGGCAGCCAAAGGTACTCCAAACTTTTCCTTTACTCTACGAATGACATCTAAATAGGCGAGAGCGGGCTTCACCATAACGATGTCTGCACCTTCCTCAAGGTCGAGTTCAACCTCGCGCAAGGCCTCATCTGCATTACGGGGGTCCATTTGATAACCCCGGCGGTCACCAAATGCAGGAGCCGATTCAGCTGCATCCCGAAATGGACCGTAAAAAGCGGATGCGTATTTGGCTGCATACGACATAACGGGCACATGCGAGAAACCGGTCTCGTCCAATGCGCTTCTAATCGCAGCAACACGTCCATCCATCATGTCTGAAGGAGCAATCATGTCCGCGCCTGCTTCAGCAAGAGACACAGCTGTGGTAGCCAGTTTTTCAAGCGTTTTATCGTTATCAACCTCGCCTTTCTCGGTCAAAATGCCACAGTGACCGTGGGATGTATACTCGCACATGCATACATCAGCAATCACGATCATTTCCGGCACAGCATCCTTGATGGCCATCACAGCCTGTTGGGCAATGCCATTTTTATCGTACGCGCCGGTACCCTCTGGATCTTTGTGTTCCGGAATACCGAATACAATGACTGCGGGAATTCCCAGTTGAAAAGTCTCACGTGCTTCTTCGCCGATACAGTCTACAGAATACCGGTATATGCCCGGCATGGAAGGAATCTCCTCTTTCTTGCTCCTCCCGAACACAGCAAACATCGGATAAATAAAATCCTTCACTGAAAGCTGCGTTTCAGCCACCATATCTCTGAAGCTCTTCAGGCGCCTGAGCCTTCTCATCCTCACAGTAGGGAAACCCATCGCCATCACCTCCTGTTAGCAAATATGAAACAATTATTACAGGGAAAGAAGAGCCTCTCAACAGGAGCATAATCTTTTTCCGAAAACACATAAACAGACAAGACTTTTTTCGCTTTTTGTAGCACCATCAGGATCATTAAACCAGGTTTTTTACTAACCCACATTTTTGGTACACTATCCCGGAACCATCGGAGGTCTTACCCGAAGTGAAGAAACAGAAAACACTGATTGTAAGTGCATTTGTTACCATTAATGTAATAAAAATCTGCATTTTTTACTTCTTTAACGACTTACACGTTTTCCAAATCACCTGGACAGAAGACCTGCTGATCGTATTCATCGCGGCCATAGCCGTTTCTGCTTTACCTTTCAACCTGTCGCTTCTCATGTATGCTGTTTTCGATTTTGTAATCTCTGCAGTTGTAATGATCGATACCGGCTACCTGCGCATTTTCAGTAGAATGCTCCCTCTTGACGCACTGAAGCAGGCAAGGCTGCTTCCACATATAAATATTGCGATTATGGAAGTTTTTCACTGGTACGAATGGCTTGTGCTTCTCACACCTGTGGTGTACGCAATTATGGCTTTTGCGTTTAAGAAGAAAAAAGGTTCGACTACTGACATGAATTCAGCCACCCGTGTGCTCACACTGTACTTCAAGATTTTAACCGCGTGTGTCTTGTTCGCCGTATCACTGAGGTATTTAAACTTTGTACAGAAAAAAGTATACAACGACCCGTGGAACCAGCCATCCGATATGCTCCTCCTTAAAAAGCTGGGGCTTCTCGGTTTTCACTACAACGAGGCAGTACTCAGGATAAAGAAAGGGAAAAAAACCAGGTTTTCAGATGAGGAGATCAAAAAAGCTCAGGAAATATTGAAAAAACATCGTCTCAAAGGTTCTGACACATACAAAGAGCTTGCAGGCTCTTACAGTGGGTACAACATTATAGTGGTCCTTATGGAGTCACTTCAGGCGTTCATGATTGGACAAATCTTACATGGGCAAGAACTAACTCCGACACTCAACAAACTTTTAAATGAATCACTGTACTTTTCAGATTTTTATTCCACCGTATCGATGGGTAACACCTCAGATGCCGAATTTTCAGTAAACAACAGCCTTCTCCCTCTTCCAGACGACTCTGTCTATGTTTCATATTATGCACGGGATTACATTGCCCTCCCATCAATCCTTGCTGAAAAGGGCTACGGGACCTACGTGTTCCACGCATACAGGCCTAACTTCTGGAACAGAAGCAAGGCTTATCTCTACCAGGGAATCCAAAAATTTTTCTATGACAAATACTTCCGCATAGATGAAAAAATAGGGCTTGGGCTTTCCGACGGATCGTTCTTCAGACAGGTGGTATCCAAAATGGAAAAGCTTCCCCAGCCCTTTTACGCTCTCGTTATAACGTTATCAAACCACTACCCTTACAAGCTACCTCCGGATCTGATTGCATTAGACCTTTCCTTTATCGGGTACGAACAGTTCAGGAACTATCTTGAGAGCGTGCATTATATGGACACGGCCCTGGGGATATTCATTGAAAAACTCAGGAAAACAGGTATCCTGGACCGCTCCATTCTCGTCGTATTCGGCGATCACTTTGCGCCCATGAACAATGCCTATCTTACAATGAACACCATTAAAAAATTTTTCAAGACAAGCGGCACCCCTTTTGAGCGATCACGCGTGCCACTTTTCATTCGTCTTCCAGGAGGTCATCCTTCTGCGGTAATTGATAAATCAGGAAGTCACCGGGACATAGAGCCCACCCTCCTGTATCTTACAGGATATTACCGGGAAAACATCCCGATGCTTGGTGAAAATTTACTCGCTGAAGGTGAAGGATTCGTGCCCTTCCTGTATTATTTTGGGAATGGGAGCTGGCTGAACAGGTCAAAATATTTTTACCTTAAACGCGGAGAAAGACTGAGAAGGGGCAGATGTTTCTCGCGCACAGAAAAACGCAAACTCCCTTATGAAGAATGCAAAGCAGGCATTGAAAGGGCGCGCAGGGAGATTCGGGCATCGGAAGTGCTCATAAAAGGGAATCTGATCAAGAAGATTTTTAAATATAAAAAATTCAATTGAAATGCCGCGTGCAACCATAATAAAATAAGAAAAAACAAAAAGTGTTGCAAACGACTGCATTTGATTTATATGTATAGACAAAACATAAACTCAGA
>JAJRZV010000068.1 GCA_024275095.1 bacterium
CAGACCGTTTCCCGGGGACCTTGCTCTGGCTCCACGGGAAAATTTCCGCCGAAGAAATGAAAGAAGAACACCCACTTGAATACGAGCGCATCATGCGCGAACGTGCTGAAAAAGCGAAACAGGGGGAAAACCATGTCTCCATTCATTAAAAGTTTCCGTTCGTTTCTTGCTCGACACCGGCGTGGATTCATTATCACCGGGGTTATTATTGGTGTACTTCTCGGAATAAACGCTCTCTTTTTTGTCAGCTCCCAGTTCCCCCGATCGTGTCTTGTCTGTCACTACATGGAACCTTTTTACAAACAGTGGCAAACATCCTCACATAACAATGTCAAATGTGTAAAATGTCACAAATTTCGATTTTCATTTATTTACGTAACAACTCTCAAATACATAACCGGGCTTTACAACCCAAAACCTCATGCAGTAATTGAAGATGAGTCGTGTCTAAACGGTGAATGCCACACCCGTGAAAGCTTGAAGAAAAAAATTCTCTTCAAAAATCGAATTCTTTTTGACCACAGCAAACACTACGGTAAATTCAAACGGGTAGAAACCCTTAGGTGCGTGAACTGTCACTCTCAGATCGTGCAGGGTCAACACATAACCGTTTCCGAGAATGTCTGCTTTCTTTGCCATTTTAAGGATGTCCCCGAACCACAGGCTATTGGAGGATGCAATGCCTGTCACGGAGCTCCAAAAGAAACCGTGACACATGCAGGTTTTCAGTTCAACCACACATCTTATCTGAAAATTGGGGTCTCATGTGACCAGTGCCACACAAAGGTAAAAAAAAGCAACGGTGAAGTTCCCGAAGAAAAATGTTATTCCTGCCATGTTGAACGCAAACATGAAGAGCCCTACAGGCTGCATCTTATTCACGTTACTCAAAAAAATATTTACTGTTTTCAGTGTCACACTATTATCGAGCACAAAGCTGTACAGTTCACAAAACCACTGGAGGTAAAGTGTGCGACATGCCATCCAGAGGAACACGTGCCGCAAAAAGAAATTTACATGGGCGTTGGAGCCATAGGTGTTACTGAAGTACCCTCGCGCATGTTCGCTGCTCAGGTCAGCTGCGAGGGATGTCACGGCGAAGGCCATAAGAGAGCGAAAACACTCAAAGAAAAACGTCAGGCATGTGTAAGGTGCCATGGGCCTCGATATGATTTAATGCTTGATGTGTGGCTCAGTGAAACTGCCAGAGCCCTTCGTTACGTAAAAGGCAAACTTAATCAGGCAGAATCGCTTTTAAAACACAGAAAGAAAGTTTCACCCGATGCACTTCAGATGCTCAAAGACGCAAAACACAATTATCTCCTCGTAAAAAACGGACGTGGAGTGCATAATCCCGAATATGCCGTTAGGGTACTCTCCGCCACATTGTCACAGATAGAAATAGCGGAAAAATTTACAGGGATACGGATTCCCCGCACAGTTCCTCCCAAGGTGCTTTCAGAACCTGACGGTTATTGCATGAAACTTTGTCACTCAGTTCTTGGGCTCCCCAAAGAGATATTCTTTGATGAAATGAAGCTCGAATTCCCCCATGCCAAACACGTAAAAGAAGTAGGTCTTAAATGCGTAACATGTCATTCTCCGGATAAACACAAAATGCGGATTATCACGAAGGAAGGATGCATCAAATGTCATCATGAAAAAGAAAAGCAACTCCCCTGTTCTTCCTGTCATCATTATCAGTGGAACCTTTACTACGGAAAATTCAGAGTGGAAGGTGTGGCGAGTTCGCCGGGCGAGATGGCCCAAGGAGATGTAGAATGTCTTGATTGTCACCGCCTTGACATCCCGAGAGTGGACCCCGTAGAAATTCGAAGCAAATGTGTTGAATGCCATGATGAATCTTACGCCGATACATTCTCCGAATGGGAAAAAGAAGCACTCAAAATGAGCAGCGACCTTTTGTTGAAAATCGGTCAGCTTGAAGAAAAACTATCCCTGTATGAGAAAGTGGACCCCGAAAAAGCCAAAACCGTTTCCACTGCTTTGCAGAACCTCAAAAAGGAATCCAACTATATCCTCCTCGGACGACCTGTGCATAATCATGCTGCCAGTGAAGAAATATACTCTCGACTGTCCAAAGCGCTGGAAAAGTTAAGCACTGAGCTTACCAGGTGAGTTTACAGGAGCAGCCGGCCTTCAAAACTGTTGAGGTTCCACAGTACTTTACTGTGGATGTTGCAGCGCGGCCTCCGTTTTGGTCCATTTGAATTTAATCCAGAAAGTGCACGGACGTTTTTGATCCACTTACGAGCCCTCTCCCGACTACCGCTGATTACTGAGAATTTTGCAA
>JAJRZV010000069.1 GCA_024275095.1 bacterium
CACCAAGGGGATAGAGGCCATTAATGAGCACCAATGGGAAAAGGCTCTTGAATATTTTTCTGAAGCAGAGAAGTATTCTCCGAAGGATCCTGATGTATTGTTTTACAAGGGCGTGGTGCTGGAAAGTCTCGATCGTACAGTAGAAGCGGCGGAATATTACAGAAAGGCTCTGGGTGTTTCACCTGAAAATGTTGACATTATCGCTGCGCTCATGCGCGTTCTCTTGCGTCTGAAAAAGCCCGGTGAAGTTGTTAAACTAAAAGCACGGGGCAAGGAGAGTTTTCTTTACAAAGGCATTGCACTGGTAAAGTTAGGAAAATACAAACACGCGATTCGTTTCTTAGAAAAGGTAAAGTTTACTGATAAAGATTTGGAAACGCTTAGGCTTTACTGGCTGGCTCTTGCATATGGTAAAGAAGGACAAACGGAGAAAGCAGGAATTATATTTCAGACGGCAAGGGAGCTGGAAGGAGTTCCCCTGCAGCCTTACCCACGGGAAAAGAAACGTCGCATGCAGGCGCGTGTGTCAATATCCTATGAGTTTGACTCAAATCCGCGTTTGTTACCGGAGGACCGTGCTGCAGGTGAAAAAGGCAACAGAGGCGTTTTCAGGGGGGCGTTGTATGCTGATCTCATGAATTCAAAATATGTTTTAATAGGTGCAGCAGGGTCCATATACCAGACGCTTTACGAACGCAGTTTGGAACGATATGAAGTATCATCTGTGTCCGGGTTTGCGGGAGCGAGTTTTTCTTTTCCACATCCATTAAACTTTCTGAGGGCGCGATTGGAGATTTCATCAACTTTTTCTACCTTCGGCAACACACCCTATGTGTTTTCCCAGAATTTTACGATTGAGGTGGCTGCTGCTGAAAGTAACTTTACTGAAAGTTTTGTGAGAGCTTATGCAGCAAATTCTTTTTTTCTCAATGAAAAGCATCATTTGAGCACAGGTAGAGATACAGAGCCTATGGGTGAATGGGGTGTGGGGGCAGGCCAGCGTTTTTTCCTGGGAGGATGGCTCCTGAGCATGTTTTTGGGAGTGTCAGCCTATGACGCAAAGTCTGATATGTGGGATTATTACACGGGACGTACAGATTTACTGATTTTTAATGATGCATCTTTTTCTTTGAAAAGTCCGCGCATTTACGGTTTTTCAATATACACGGGTACACGGTATGAATACAGGGATTACATTCACCAGGATGCAGAAACGTCCGGTATGCGTCGTAAAGACAGGCGCTGGACAACGTGGTTGATTGTATCTCGAGAGCTTCCTTTTTCTTTAAGCGTGTTCATTCGAGGGTTTTATGAGCAAAACAACTCTATTCCACTTTACACATACAAGAGATTTACCGGTGGGGTCGGGCTTGAGTACCGGTTTTAATTTGTGTCAACAATTTGACACAACATATCCTTTTGTGTTTATTCTTTGACAACAAGATGGGCGAAGTTGTTGCACGGTTTGTTAAGTCTTTGATTTTCAATAAAAATATTTTGATGTCCGTGAAGCCCTGGTTGGCATGTTTATTGATTGTTTTATCTGGAAAGCGAGGAGGCTTGTTTGGAAGGGAGGTGGAAGGATGAAAAAGTGGGTGCCCGTTTGCACGGCAATGTTGTTTGCCATTGCATCGCAGGGTATATGCTCAATAGGTAAAATTGCGGGTTTGGAAGGTAGGGTGTGGATTGTAAGAGCTGGACAGACCATACCTGCTCGCTTATCTATGCGGGTAGAACAAGGGGATGAAATTCGTACAGGTGAAAATGGAAAGTGCAAGGTGCTCTTCAATGACGATACACTTTTGAAAATAGGTGAAAGCAGCGCTGTAGACCTTACTAAATATGTGGTAAAGCCTGCAGAAGATACACGTGTTTCCACTCTGAAACTTCTTTTCGGTCGTGTGAGAGCCGTGATTACGCGGTTCTTCAGCTCATATAATTCCCGCTTTTTTATTCAAACACCAAACGCGGTTACCGGCGTGAGAGGAACGGATTTCTTCGTCGGGTACGAAAATAACCGTACCGAGGTGTATGTGTTTGATGGAAAGGTTACAGTAGCAAATTTGCTCGGCGAGGCCAAAAGGGAAATTGTACTGACTTTTGATAGCGCCACACGCATAGAAGGAGCCAACCCGCCCGTGGAGCCGTTCACGCCTTCCAGAGAGGAAATTATGTACATGAGGATAGGAGGTAAGGTGTTTCAGGAAGGTAGGCTTCCTCTGAATCGGCTTAGGGACGCGTTTATCCAGCTGGCAAAAAAGGCTTCACTCAACGAAGCCTGGAAACTCGTATCTTCACAAGCCATTGAGAAGTCAAAACCGAGAAGAAAGGGTGGAAAAGGTATTACACCAGGAGAGCGGTTTCGAAGAAATGGTGGGTTCCATGAAACTCCTTTCTTTGAAAATATGGAAACGCGTCCAATGCCCATACCTCAGGAAGTGGATAGGGTGGGTGTAAGGGTAAAGGTTTATCATCCTGTGGATGCAAGATAGGGAGGTGGGGCTATGCGGGTTCATAAAGCGTTGATTATATTATCCGGGATGATATTGATAATAGCCGGTGTTTCATGCGTGCCTCAGCCAGGAGAAAAACCCGTGGAGCGCGTCAGTATCGGTATTGACCGGGCTCCAGTAAACTCAGAGGATGGAGGAGAGACCAGTGCCAGTTTTTATAATCTTGTAAGTAGCCCCGGTGGATCCGAGTGGCTGGATATTGCCACCTCGCTTCAGGTGTCAGGACCGGACATTCAGCTGATTCGGATTACACAACGTGGTTTTGTACCAGCATTTGAGTTGGAAGTGCCCATTGGTTCCGAGCGGAGGTTTCAGGTGGATTTATTCGCGGATGATCCTGCTACCCAGTGCCCGGTGGATCTGTTTTCTACCTCGACCGAGGTGAATCTTTTGCAGGTACAGGAGGTGGAACTCCGCTTGCCCCCTTCTCCAGCTCCGGCAGTGGTCGTTAATGGACGTGTCCACACTCAGGGAGAAAACCCCCGGCCCGTCTCCGGAGCGAAACTTCTTCTCCATGACATCATCGCTGATGTGGACATGCCACTTCCCCCGGCACTGGCAGTTTCTGGTGCTGATGGCTTGTTTGCCATACCGTGTGTGCCCGCAGGAAGAAAGTACATTCTGACTGCACTGGATTTCTCCACAAATATGGGAGGAGTCACTCGTTTCGACACCATCGCAGGCGAGGGAGTGTTTGTTGATGTTGAGTTAAACATGAGCATTGAGGAGGCTCTCGCGAGCAGTCAGAACGGAGGTGAAGAAACAAGCACTTCGTCTCCAGATGAGAATAATACGGTTACAACAAGCGAGGGGACCTTTACCGTGTCCCTGGATGTAAAGCCATCTTCTGGAAATGTTTATGATGTGGGAGTGCCGTTTGATATTTCCCTGACCGTTAAGGATGACAATGGCAATATAGCCAGCATTAACGCAGTCGCTGATTTGAGCGCCTCCGTGGACGCAGAACTTTCACAAACCACCGTAAACATAATAAATGGTCGAGCGCTGGTGTCCCCGGGAGTGATCTTCCACAGAGGTGGTAGCGGATGTGTGTACGCTACGTTGACGTCTTCTAACGGCGAAGACCTCGGTGAAGTGAGCAAGTGCATTGATCTTGGAGATGTGCCGGAGAATATAACCCTGAGCAGTACATTTTATCAGGGCGAGCTTCTAATTGGGGCAGAAGGAGTAACTTCTGCGCTCGCTGAAGAACCTTTAACGGCACAAGTTTCGTTTAACGGACCTAACTCGAGGTTTGTTGGGGGCATTTCTATCCATGTTTATAATGTTACTGCTACGCTTCAAGAGCTTTCTCTTTCCTTCGTAGAAAAGGTAAATGCTTCTCGTATGGAAGACGCCAACTCTGGCCGGATGGAATGGCTCGATGTACCTCTTGCAGGAGTGACCGTCTATGTGAATGGAGTATCGAACGGTGTATCGTTTGAAGAATATGCAAAAATTACTGATGGACACATTTTCATTCACTTCATTCAGGACGTAAATACGGGGGAATTGACTGCCAAAGGAACTATATGGCTGAAGGTGTTTTCAATAGCCCTTAACGGTGAAATTCAAATTACATGTCAGGAAGGGTACTGTCAGCCCGATGTGGGTGGTGTGGACCTTCTTGGAAATTATTCAGCGTCTTTTGTGTTTGGGTCAGGGACTACATCCTCGTCAGGCGGTTCTACTGATGCTACCGGTACAACGCCTGCTGCGGGGTGGTAGATAAAAATGCATGTGATCAATAGTAATAGTAATCTGGTGATGGAGCAAAGAACGCTCCAAAAAAACCCAGAGCGAATGAAACCATCCAGTAAAGTAAGCCCATTACCGCCATAGCAATCGCCAGATACCCCACCCACTCCTTGCCCTCCCGGCCTGCGGGCAATGACCCGTCCGCAGCCGGGAGCTTATTTAATGCGATAAGAATAAGATCTATAATGGCCCATAGACCCAGACCACCCAGTGTTACCAATTTCAATATCCCCAAAAATGTATAGCCTAAGTAAAATCGATCAATACCCAAACCTCCGAGAAACCATGAAAGCAGAAGTGCAACAAGCCATTCTTTACGTTCCCCGGTTGGGAGGTGTGATGGTGCGGAAGGGGCTGGATGGAAAGGGGACGGATGCGGTGGAGTATGCTCATGAACAGAGGCATCCTGTGAAGGCACAGGGGTTCCACAGGCAGGACAAAATCGTGCTTCCGATGGAATCGCTTTGCCGCATTTGATGCAGTACATGGAAAAAACATAACGAAAATTTCAGGTGCTTTCAAAGAATTTTTTATTTATGAGGAAGAACGCAAAAAAGGCAAAGGCATAAAAACGGAAAATTACTAACAATTTCGTGTTTGTGAGTATCAGCTTGAAAACCTGTAAGGATTGACTTTTTGCTGTGGAATCAGGTTTTAGAGATTTCGCAGTTCTCTTTTCAATATCTTGCCCGAGGGTGTCATCGGCAGCTCTGTTACGAACGCCCATTCCCTGGGGATTTTATAACCTGCAATGTGGTTTCTGAGGAATTTTTCCAGTTCTTCTTGGGATACTGTTTTTCCCTCTCTCAGTACGATGAATGCTTTAACCCTTTCTCCCCACCTCTCGTCTGGAACACCAATAACTGCCGCTGCTTTAACAGCATGGTGTTTGAGAAGGGCATTCTCGATTTCGGCAGGATATATGTTGACTCCTCCGCTGATGATCATATCCTTTTTGCGGTCCATGATGTACAGGTAACCTTCTTCATCGAGGGTACCAACGTCCCCTACGGATAAATACTCTCCTGCCATGGCCTCACGAGTTTCTTCTTCTCGTTTGTGATAGCCGTTCATGAGAAAAGGGGTTGTTATGAATATTTCGCCAGCTTCACCTGGTGGAAGTTCACGCTTGTTTTCATCAAGGATTTTTATCGCATTGTATGGAAATACTTTGCCTACAGAATGTGATTTCTTCGGAATATCGCAAGGCCTAAGAACGGTGTTAATACCTGTTTCGGTGGCTCCGTAAAATTCGTAAAGTACAGGACCAACCTTTTCAACGAATTTTTCTTTTAAATGAGGACTCAGCGGTGCAGCTGCACAGATAACGCATCTGAGCACGTTTCCGGAAAGCAACTTTTCATCCCTTTCTAGTGAATCCAGAACATCAATGAGCATAAACGGGACAATAAAAGTTGATGTGACATTGTGCTTTGTAACTGCTTCGAAAAACATTTCCGAGCGAAAGCGTGGAAGTATGACAAGAGTGGCTCCGAGCACAAGGTTGAGCTGCATGAAAAAGAGTGGGGCACTGTGGTAGAGAGGACATACCACCAGGTGTACGTCATCACCTCTGAGGCCGAACTCGTAGGCCACGGATGAGACGAAGAGCATGGTGGTGCGTGGTGATATGGAACGTCGTGCCCCCTTGGGTTGCCCCGTGGTGCCTGATGTATATACCAGAACTTCAGAATCACCGGCAGGTGGCTCCCACCTTCCGGCTTCACCCATGCTCAGGGCGTCTTCGTAGGGCACCCCATTTCCCCTACTACCGCCCATCACAATGAAATTCCGAAATGCAATTCCGCTTTTTTTTATTTCTTCCGCAACTTCCTCATGACATACGACATCCTTACACTCCGCATCTTCGAAGATATACCGCAACTCTCCTGCTTTCAGGCGCCAGTTGACAGGGATGATGGAAAGTTTTGCAAGACTGGTTGCTGTCCATACTTCTGGAATTTCGGGTGCATTGGGTGTAACGAGAGCTAATTTGTCACCGGGCTTCATTCCTGATGTAGTGAAATACTGGGCCAGCGCCTGCGAACGCTGAAAAAGGTCTCTGTATGATCTCGTGTTTTCCCCCCATACAACGGCAACTTTATCGGGTTGATTGATGGCGTGGCGCCGGATAATTCCTGCGATCCCTTCACTTTTTTTGAAGACAAGGCGCTTGAAAAGGTCGACGGCAATATCGCGTTTTTTTATACGTGCTTCTTTTATGAGGTAGCCAATGGTTTTCAGGGCATAACGTGCTCCTGGATTGCTCACCGGTTCACCTCCTTAGACTCGAGAATACTTGTGTAAAATTCTTCTTCTTTTTCAGCTATTGCCCCGAGCAAGATGCCTGCTTCATCGAATCCGTAGGGTTCAGGACTCTCGCTGATTTCTTTGAGTAGCATGGCGAGACGACTCCACAGCCTTGCACTTTCAGCCATAAGGAAAGACATTTTGTGTGTAATAATGTCGGGAAAACTTTTTCTTACTTCTCTTAAAAACTCAGCGTACATGATCCGAAATCCTCCACCCCCGGTGCCGCGGCGTTCAATCACCTGGTACGCAAACCTGGCACACCATTTCCAGTCGTGAGCTCCGGCCCACTCCGGGAATTTGCTCGCAAGGAGTTTCATACGTTCTATGGGAGGATCACCAATCCCTGCCGAGAGCATATCACGGGCCTGCGTGAGAAGGCTCTTTTTTATCGCCTTTTCCATATCTATGCGTTCCGGCCGTAATACAGGAGCATAATTGTGATCAATATAAAAGGGTGGAGTAGAGGATGACCAGGCCTTTTCCAGCGAGTCATATGAAAGCTCCAGCAGACCCGGCCAGGTTGTGTCGCTGACGAATACTACTTCGCGTTTATCGTCGAATCCCCACACGGTGATTACGTGACCTGCGAAGTGGGTTTGGGATTGGTAATAGTCAATGTAGAATATATCAGTCTGGAGGATGGCAGGTATGTTACGAACAATATGCTTTTTTAGGGAGTCCAGAGCGGCAGGGTCACCAATTCTCCACGAGAAAGGTGCCTCGATACTGTTGAAAAATTCTCTCTCCAGCCCGGCACTTCTCACCATGATAGAATGTGAAGGTGATGCTTCGGGGTTGTGAAAATAGAAGAAACCAAGGCCTGCGCCCAACCCGAAGCACGATGCTTCGCTTACAGGATATCCATAGTATTCCATGATGTCACGTATTGCGGAGGATGCACAGTGTCGCCCCGGCTGGTGAACCCATTGTGTGATAAGATAACTCACAGGTAAGGATTATACATTTAAACGCAAGGTGAAAGAACTTTAACAGCCTCTGCACGAAATTTTGTGAGAATGCTATAGTGATAAACATGAAAAGTGATCAGGACGTGGCAGAGACTCTTCGCAGGCTATATCTTCATTACACCAGGAAATCTTTTCTTCGCACAGACCCTGTCGTTCTTGTACACCGGTACTCCAGTCCACAGGATATTGAATGTACAGGATTTCTCGTTTCCCTTTTTTCTCTTGGTAGGATTGAGAGCATTCTCAATTTTTGCTCATCTTTTCTGACAAGGCTCGGCAATGCTCCTTATGAGAACCTTGGTGACGGCAAGGGAATAGAAAACTTTGTGCCGGACAGGCCTTACAGGTTTTTCTCGCGCGAAGATGTGGTGGCAATTTTTCAGGCAACCTCGCAGGTTATTAGAGAGAACGGTTCTGTTGAAAGTGTTTTTCAATCTTTCTACTCTCAGACAAACAGGAATCTTAAACGCGGTACAGAGCAGTTCATGCTTTACATGAGGCAACTCGCCCGCAGGGAGTCTCACGGAATAAAAGTGGCGTTTCCGCTTCCATCAACATCTGCGTGCAAACGGTGGCTCCTGTTTTTACGCTGGATGGTAAGGAAAGACAATGTGGATTTTGGTATATGGAAGAGCGTAAACCCCTCGGAGCTTATTATCCCTCTCGACGTTCACGTGTTCAGGGCAGCACAACGTCTGGGACTGACAACCAGGAGAAGTGCCAGCTGGGCGGCAGCAGCGGAAATAACTGAAAAACTTAAAAAAATTGACCCCACGGACCCTGTCAAGTATGATTTTGCACTCGTGAGGGTGGGTTACTTTGAGTACAGGAGGAGTGCGTATGGCAAAACGCTCTGAAAGGGAACAGGTTGTACACGATTGGGTTGTGGAGCAGGTGGCGGCGCACCTGGGAAAGCGCTACAGGGATATCCGTGTTAACCCGGGTAATGAAGAAAATGCTGCGGTTGAGGGAAAGTATCCAGATGTTGTCGTTGTCAGTCACGGTGTGGCGGTTGAGGTGTACGAAGTGGAAACAGAGAGTACAGTTAACGAGGAAGAAGCAAACCAGTGGGCAGAATTTTCAAAACTTCCGGCCAAGTGTACTGTGCTCGTACCTGCTTCACTGCTCAAAAAAGCACGCGAGCTGGTATGGGACAAGAAAATTGCTTCCCGTATCAAGGTGGCTTCATATGAACTTCTTATTAAGGGGTAGGGGATGAAAGAGAAATTTGAATACCGCCCTGAAGATATTGAACAAAAGTGGCAACAGCGGTGGGATTCTGCCGGGATCTTTCATGCAGAACCTGTGTCAGAAAAGCCGTGTTTTTATTTGCTTGAGATGTTTCCATATCCTTCAGGGCGAATACACATGGGGCATGTGAGAAATTACTCTATCGGAGACGCTTATGCGAGATTTCTCATGATGAAAGGATACAACGTGCTCCATCCGATGGGCTGGGATGCTTTCGGGCTGCCCGCAGAAAATGCAGCTATTGCTCACGGCGAACATCCCCGGGTCTGGACGGAAAGAAATATCGAATATATGCGGGAGCAGTTGAAGTCTCTGGGATATTCCTATGACTGGCGTAGAGAATTCGCCACGTGTGATCCTGAGTATTACCGGTGGGAACAGGAATTTTTTATCAAGATGATGGAAAAGGATCTGGTTTATCGCAAGGAGTCACTTGTAAATTTTTGTCCTGATTGTAATACCGTACTTGCCAATGAACAGGTGGAAGGTGGCTGCTGCTGGCGTTGCGGTACAGAAGTGGAATTCAGGCGTCTACCTGGATGGTTCATGCGAATTACCAGATATGCGGACGAACTCCTGGAGAGCATGGAAGAACTCAGGGAAGGATGGCCTGAGAGGGTTCTGACCATGCAGGAGCACTGGATTGGGAAAAGCGAAGGGCTGGAAGCAGAATTTCCGGTGGCGGATTCGGATTTGAAAATTCGTTTTTTTACTACACGTCCCGACACTATTTTTGGGGTGACCTTTATGGCGATGGCCCTTGAGCATCCCCTTGTGGAAGAAGTGTCCCGTGTGGGAGGGAAGGAGAAAGAAGTGCAGCGGTTTGTCTCTGAAAGCCTGAGAAAGCGGGTTTCAGGAGAAATGGACGAAGCACTGGAAAAAGAAGGTGTTTTCACCGGAGCATATTGTATCAATCCACTCACGGGTGAACGTGTGCCCATTTATGTGGCTAATTTTGTTCTTATGGAATACGGGACCGGTGCCATTATGTGTGTCCCTGCACATGACCAGAGAGACTTTGAATTTGCCAGGCGTTACAGGATTCCCATCAGGCTGGTTATCCAGCGGAAATCAGAGCCGCTGAGAGAAGATAAGCTTGAGGAGGCATGGGAGGGGGGAGGGTATCTGGTAAACTCAGGCCGGTTTAGCGGAATGGAGAGTGAAGCGGCCAAGGATGCAATTATCCGATACTGTGAAGAGAACAACATGGGCAAGCGCGCGGTAAATTATCGTCTTAAGGACTGGGGTATTTCAAGGCAGCGATACTGGGGTGCTCCTATTCCTGTCATTTATTGTGATGATTGCGGTACGGTTCCTGTGCCCCTGGAACAGCTTCCCGTAAAACTTCCTGACAACGTGGAAATTACCGGAAAAGGCCGGTCTCCCCTGGCAGCTCACCCTGAATTTGTTAACACCACGTGCCCTCGATGTGGAAGAGCTGCGAGAAGAGAGACGGATACCATGGACACCTTTGTGGAATCGTCCTGGTACTTTTTGAGATTTGCGTCTCTGAACAATGAAAACCGCCCATTTGATACCGATGAGGTTCACCGGTGGATGCCTGTTGACCAGTATATCGGTGGTATTGAACACGCTGTGTTACACCTCCTTTACGCAAGGTTTTTCACCAAAGTTCTCAGAGATCTCGGATATATAAATGTATCTGAGCCGTTTAAGAGGCTACTGACCCAGGGTATGGTCATCAAGGATGGAGCTAAAATGAGCAAGTCACGTGGGAATGTTGTTGACCCCGATGACATCATTAAACGGTACGGTGCAGATACAGCTCGTGTTTTCATCTTGTTTGCGGCTCCCCCGGAAAGGGACCTCGAATGGAGCGAGGCGGGTGTGGAGGGTGTGTACCGTTTTCTCCAGCGCGTATGGCGCGTGGTCAATGTGCTCAATGACAGGGTGCTTGGCTCTATAAACCTGGAGGAAGGCGAGGCAGGTAAGGAATTTGTAAATCTCCGCAGGACCGTGCACAAAACCATCAAGGAAGTAACAGAGGAGTTCCTCACACGGCTTCACTTTAACAAGGCGCTTTCCCATTTAATGGTATTGCTCAATGAACTCAACCGCATTGCAGAGACGCAGAAGATTACAACTACAGGAGACAGGGAAGCAGTGCATGAAGCTGTAGAATGTTTCCTCAAGATGCTCGCTCCGTTTGCTCCGCACATTGCCGAGGAACTCTGGGAACGTACAGGAGGGAAGGGTTTTGTTTCGATAGCGGAGTGGCCGGTGTACAATGAAAGTTTGATAAAGGAGGAGGTTATAAAAATTCCTGTACAGGTTAATGGTAAACTCAGAGGAGAGGTTGAAATACCCGTAAACGCAGGAAAAGACGAAGCATTTGAAATGGCCCGTACGGTTCCTCGGGTGCAGCGTCATTTGGACGGGAAAGAAATTGTGAAGGTGATTTTTGTGCCTGGCAAAATACTCAATATCATTGTAAAAAGTCAATAAGGGAGGTGCATTATGGCTCTCGATAAAGAACTTCTTGAAATACTCGCCTGCCCCAAATGCAAGGGGGATGTGGAGCTTGACTCGTCGGGCAAGTGGATACTGTGTAAAAAGTGCGGGATTAAGTATCCTGTAAGAGATGACATCCCGGTTATGCTGATTGAAGAAGCGGTGCCTATAGAGGAGAGAAAGGAAGGCAATGCTTGAGACGATTACAAACCTGCTGCAGCAACTGATTGCGGCAGCAAAAGCTGCACCCCAGACAGCATTCGAAATTGCACTTTTTTATTCTATTGTCATGTTTGCTTTTTTTGTTGCTGCTGCCATTCGGCGCTCACGCAGCGCCTTTGTTTTCGGAGTTTTGCTGGCCATTGGCATCAGCGCCGCTTTTGCCGCGGTTAAACTGATTAAAGCTCCAGCACCTGCTCCCAAGCCGCCTCCCGCTCCTGTGGTTAAATATATCAAGGTTGAAGTAAAAGCTGGAAGTGCGGATGAAGCTGTTTCACTTTTTACAGAAAAAGTGTTTGACAAGGCATTGGGTTTGAAAAAATTAGGGTTTGCCAAGTTGCCTCCTTATCAAAGAGAGATCATTACCAACAGGCTTCTTTCTATAGCTGAAATCGTGGTTCAGGACACACCTGAAGGTGTGGTGGCTTCAGGGCGTGTTGAGGAGGACAAGTTGTATGCACTGCTGGCCGGTCTTGGTTATACGCGGACGGGGAGGAGGGTGTATATTCAAATTATCAATTACAGTGATGCAGGTCTCACGGAAGGGGAAGCCGAAGCCATAGCAGAAGGAATTAAG
This sequence comes from bacterium, assembly GCA_024275095.1. Classification (GTDB taxonomy): domain Bacteria; phylum JAJRZV01; class JAJRZV01; order JAJRZV01; family JAJRZV01; genus JAJRZV01. The sequence continues at coordinate 12,072 of JAJRZV010000069.1, forward strand.
CGTACGTCAGTGTTTTTCCTGGATAACAAGCTCTTCTCAGACGTTGAGCACCTGAAGCAGGAACTTGTGGGCATGGAAATAAAAAAGGGGCTTTCCATTGCAGATGTGACAGGAACATCTACAAGTATCAGTATCGTGCTCAAACGGGAGAAGTAATTGCAATGCCCATATACGAATTCAAATGTCCACGTTGTAACTGCGTGTTTGAGGAATTGATTACCAGCTCAGAGGAAGAGGTAAAGTGTCCTTCTTGTGGAGAAAAAGATGTGAAAAGGCAAATGAGCACATTTGGCTTCGGTGGTTCCGACGCGTCAGGTTCGGGGGGAGGTGGAAGGAATCCGTGCAGTTCTTGTGCGGCAAAAACCTGTTCAAGCTGTCGTTGATTGTTTTTTTCTTGGTCGGGATTCAATGTGCTCCCAGGATATCGCCTGCTTTAAAGACTCAGGTTCCCGAGCCCCTGGTGGATAGAATCAATTCTCTTTTTCGTATTCTCAAAGTGCTCAGAGTTAACCATTATGAAACGAGGTCTTACATTCGTGATTTTTTCCTTAATGACCAGGACCTTGATCGTTTCGTTGTTCAAACGACGCTGAGACTAATTCAGGCCCGGGTATACGATATGCTCATCAGAGATTTCCGCATCAAAGAGGTGCGTGTTTCTGGAAGGCGTGCAGTGGTCAGGGTAGAATTTTGGGGTAGTAAACGTTTCCCTCTGTTCAAGGGGAAAAGTGAGGAGGTTCAGCAATGGGTGTTGAGAAACGGGCGGTGGTATCTCGAACCACCGCAATTCTTTCAGTAATTATTTTGTGTGTCTTTGTTATTCCTCTGTATCTTAAAGCTGACGAGCGCGGTCGCGAGATCATGCAAAAGGTTCATGATCGTGAGACCCCCCAGACTGTTAAAACCCGTCTGAGAATGAGGCTTATTGATAGACGGGGCAGAGAACGCGTCAGAGAGATTATTTCGCTGGCGAAAAAGGAAAAGGGCCTGACCAAATCCATTGCCAAATTTATAAAGCCCGATGATGTCAAAGGAACCGGTTTTCTGCAGGTGGAAGAATCGAAAGGTAAAACCGTTCAGTATCTTTATATCCCTGCGCTCAAGAAAGTACGGAGAATTCCGAAAGGAGAAAAGAGCAGTCGCTTCATGGGCTCAGATTTTACCTACGAGGACATGGAAATTCGTGAAGTGGACAAAGATGAGCATACGTTTTTGAGAGAGGAAGAGTTTGAAGGATACAAAACATACGTGATTGAGAGTGTACCCAGGGACCCGGCGTCATCGCAGTATTCAAAGGTTATCAGCTGGATCAGGGCGGATAACTACGTGCCCGTGCGAATTGATTTTTACGATAAAAAGGGTAGGCTTAAAAAGAGGCTGCTTGTGAAAGAGCTGAAACTTATAGATGGTTACTGGACAGCAACACTGACTGAAATGGAGGATTTCCAGCGTAAACACAAGACCATTATGGAACTTCTACAGGTAAAAAATAACGAACCCATAGATGACTCGCTTTTTTCAATTAGAGCACTGAAACAATAACAGATTTGATGAAGTTTTTTTCTACTTTTTTATTTTCTCTTTGTGCTGTAGTACTCACAATGTTCCCTTTTGCTCTGCATGGTGATGAATTTGATCTCGGGATTTTCGGCCAGGAAGAAAAGGCCGTGACATTCAACCTGAAAGGCACATTTTACAGCAAGGTGGTGGCGGATTATTACAGAGACAATCCCTACGAAGATTTTTTTGAATGGCGCAACAAACTGTTCGTAGAGGCGGATTTCAAATTACCCAAAAGGTGGGAAGCATTTGGATCAGTGAGGATAGACTACAATGTGCTTGCATCAGAGGACAGGGGACGCGGGCAGGTGAAGTTTGATGTTTACGAGCTGTACGTTAAAAAGACCTTTGGTAATTTTGATCTTTATCTTGGTAAAACGACTGTTACGTGGGGTCTTGCAGATGTGAGTCAGCTCGACATTGTGAATCCGCGGGATTTCACGGAAGGGCCGTTTCTTGAGACCGAATTTTCAAAAGTGCCCCTGGTTATGGCCAGGCTCATTTATTATCCGGATGATTTTACAGAACTGGAAGGAGTTATCATACCCTTTTACCGTCCTGTGAAATTTGAGCTTGTAAATACTGATTGGTCCCTCATCACCCCCGAGATGCTCAGTGAGAGCGACATGCCGCAGGACCTTGGAGGTGTGGATGCACTCCGTGATGGTCGCGTAAATCCATTTGTGAAGGATTATCCTCCGGATGCTTTTTTCCCCCCCGAGCTCGGGTTCCGGTTTACACGTCGAGGCGGCAAGGTTGACTACACCGTGGTTTTATTCGCTGGATATACTGATTTTCCTTTACCCCAGTTTAATCCGGACTATGTGAGAGCCCTTGAAATCAAGAACCCTGATGCATCAGCCGAAGAGAAACTATTCGGAATAGAACTTGTGGATATGATAACCTATTCCAAGCCCATGGATGATCAGGACTTTTCTGTGTTAAAGCCCGAGTATGGTTTTTTTGCAGGAGGAGGGCTTTCTACCGACTTGAAAGGTTTCGGCGTTCGAGGAGAGATTTTTTCGAACCTTCCGGGATACTTCATTGGCCAGAACCTCGAGATAGTAAAAGAGCCGACCATAGGTTTCAACACTGGTGTGGACAAACAGTTTCTTGGGGACCACGTGTATATTAATATTTTTTATCAGGGGATTTTCGTGCCTGGAATGGATGAGGACCTTTTCCTTACAGAAAGAATCAATCATATGGCCGGAGGCATCTTGCGCCTTAAATGGGACGATTGGCACATAAGTGCAGAGGCGGGATTTACAGTGGATTTCACATTCGGGGATTTTCTCATAGCTCCTCGCCTGTCGTATGAGGTCAGTGATGTCATCAAGGTTAACGCGGGAACTCAAATTCTCAGTGGCGACAGGGAATCGCCATTTGGATATTTTCGTGAAAACAGTGCATGGTATATTCAAATGCGATGGATACTGTGAAGTTAAAAATCGCGGCGAAGCAAAACATTTTATGTGTTTTATGGCTCTCTGGTGTGTTTGTGCAGCCGCTCGTGGGCGAGGCTTTGCCGGTTGCGGAATGTAAGAATTGTCATGCCCGGGAGGTGGCTGAATGGAAGCGTTCACGTCACGTATTACAAAAGGGTCTGGAAGCTGTGATGGAGTATTCGGCTCAAAACCCTGACGAAAAGGAGTGGTGTTACAGGTGTCATTTTCCTGACTGGGAAGTGCTTGGACGGTCGAAAGGCACGAGGCGTGTTGGTTGTGTGTTTTGTCATTTTACAAAAGGATTGGCAAATGATCGCCAGTGGCCGTATGTGATTGCTACGGGGATATTTGTTTACGGGCCGGAGGGTCGTGCGGGTGGTTCGGGACATGGGTCAATAAAGGCGTCTTTTTTTAGCACATCCCGGTTTTGCAAAGGATGCCATACCTGGAAAACGCCTGCTGGTGTTTTAATTATGGGAGAAGATGATGCTTCAGGCCCCTCGAAACAGTGCCAGGATTGTCATATGAAAAGTAACGGAACTATCAGCCACACTTTTGAACCTTCAATGCGTGCGCTGGTTGTAAAAGCCTCGTGTGAATATCCTGCGGATGGTACGGTCGTGGTGACTGTAACTCTGGAGAACAAGTCCGCACATTTTTATCCTGCAGGAATCGTCCCTCCATCCCTCGAATTGACTCTCGAATATGAGGATGGGGTTACACATACAACCGTGGAACACCGGGCATTTGGCCGCGTTCTCTCGGATAGTGAGTATAAAATAATCAACGACCCGTCAAATGCTTTCTTCTACGCTTCAATGGTTGTGGATGATACGCGTTTAAAGCCTTTTGAAAAGAAACGACTTCACCTGAAGTATTCTCCCGGATGGAGAAAACAGGGTAAACTTCTGTTTTCTGCGGAACTTAAAGATGGAGAGGTAATTAAAGAATTGCTTTTTTCACTTATATGTCCGACTATTAAAAAGGAAGAAGGTGAGGACACCATTCCCCCACCTTCTGTGAATCATTAAGTTAAGCCTGAACCTTAATCTTCCTTTTTGTGAATGCAGTCTACAGGACAGACTTCAACGCACTTGGGCCCGCCTTCGTCCACGCATTCCGTGCAGCATTCTGCGTCAATTACGTAAATATCTCCTGGAGAAATGCATCCCCTTGGACACTCTGGTTCACACACGCCACAGGCGATACACTCTTCGGTGATATACATCGCCATGGTCTCACCTCCTCGAGAAAAATGGAAAATAATATTCTCACCACCGGGGCAAAATTGTCAACAGAATCTGCGCTTGTTTTTTGTGGCCGTTTAACACTATCAGGCCCTGGTTGAAATGCCCCTGACAGGAAGGAACAAACCTTATAAAAACACGGAAGAAAAGCCTCGCTGTTATTTTTTTCTATTGTTATCCCGGTGTTTGCGGTTTGGTTTTTTTCGCTGATAGAAAGCACGGACCTGTGTGAATATGCCACCACGTGTTTGAAATCTGCCGACCACCTCCATTTCTTCAGGAGATGTAACGGAGACAAGATCATCGAGAATTTTGTTTACTGCCTCTTCCATATATATTCGCACCTGTCGAAAGGCGTAAAGGTAATATTTAAGGGATTTGAGTTCAATAATTTTTTTTCGGGGTATGTATCGAATGGTAATTGTGCCAAAGTCCGGAAGTTCTGAAAAAGGACACAGCGATGTAAATTCTTCTGTGGTATAGGTGACTTCTGTCCTCCCCCCGGGGTTTGTAAAATCAAGAGTTTTCAAAAGCGACGTGTCTATGTCCTCAGGAGAAAATGTTTGTCCCAGAGTTTTTTTGGCCTTTTCTTCTGTGCAGGAGGGTTTTCTATCTTCATATATCACCTGTGTCCTCCAGGTGTGTCTTATTCGCGACTTTTTTCGGCTACATTGTGAATGGGTATGAATATTCGAAATGTCGTACCTTTGGCTTTGCCCGATTCCACCTGTATTTCCCAGCGATTTTTATCGGCAATACGTTTAACAATGGCAAGTCCAAGACCTGTACCCCCGGGTCGCGTGGTATAAAAGGGCTCAAATATGCGACGCACATCTTTTTCAGGAATGCCCGGGCCGTTGTCAGTGACGCACAACTGGGCGAATGAGCCGTTAACATTTACTTTGATGTTGATTTCATTACCTACCCCCGTCTCTACAATGGCATTGTGAGCATTGCTGAGCAGATTGTAAAGTAACTGTCGGTATTCATCACGCAGTGCGTATGTATTTACGGGTGTTTCCGGGTATTTGCATGTAATAAGCACCCCGTCGGTAGCGTAAATTTTCTGGAGTGACTGAATAATCTCTTCTGTTTCCGCACACACGTCAAAAATTGTAGGTTCTGCCCTGTTACGGGGTCGTGAGAGGTGCAAAAACTGACGCAAAAGATTGGAAATTCTACCTACATTGTCCAGGATAATTCCCATTTTTTCTCTGATACTTTCCACGTTGGGGTATTTGTCTCTTAACAAAAGTTCTGCAGATGTACGAATAATGTGTAGCGGATTGTTAATTTCGTGAGCCAGGCCTGCAGCTACTTCTCCCAGTGTACCCAGCTTTGAACTCTGGAGAAGTTCTCGGTAAAGTTCTCCGATCTCGGTGAGGTCACGCATGACAGCCACGACATGCTTTTTTCCCTGGTAGCTTACAGGTTCAATAGAGACGGCCATTTCTCTGACCTCACCTGTTTGAGCAGTAATTCTTATTTCTTCCATGCCGGCACTTTTTCCTTCAGAAAGTACTTTTTTGAAGGCCTGATTCCAGCGATTGCGGTGGGCCTCGTTGATGATGGCCTCTACATTTAGGATTTCTTTTTCCGTATTGATGAATTTCCAGAATGCATGGTTTGCAAAAACAACCTTCCCGTGAGAGTCGATAAGGAGCATGGCATCTCCTGAGGTATCGACAACTATCCTGTAGAGTTCTTCTGTCTCTTCAAGGGCTTCCTTTGTTCTTTTTAACTCGGCATACTGCCTTGCATTCATGATTGCGGTGGAGGCGAAAGCTGCAAAAATTTCCAGATACTCCAGAGCATCACGTGAGAAGTTTTTTTCAGGACTTTTTCCAAATATTCCCAGTGCTCCGAATGGTTCCCCGCGGTGTTTGAGTGGTACAGCCAGCAGGGTTTTTACCCCTGCTTCCACATAAGCGGGCACGCTATCAGGATGCTCAGGATAGTTATCCAGCACAAGAGGCTGGTTCGTACGAACCACGTAACCAGCGACTCCACCTGCATTTTTCATGCGGATGCGTTTGATGTTTTCTGGAAGGTTGTAGAGGTACGGATAGAAGATATGTCCATCCGGGTCGAGAATGCCGATTGCTCCGGCATCTGCCCGGAAAAACTCAACAGCCCTGGTGACGATTTTTTCTATAAGGACCGTGTAATTCAGCTCCTCGAGTATTTCCTTTGATACCTCAAGGAGTTTTTGAAACCGAAGATCCAATGTTGTCCCCGGTGGTTAAAATATTTCCATCTCTTCCAGTGCTTTTTCCACCGACTGGAGCAGAACGGCAACATCCCCCAGGGAGACTTTCCTGCTGAAACTGACGATCAGCACATCTCGCCCTGTTTCTTCATCGCCTACCGATACCCAGCGTTGCTGTGTTTTCTGGAAACCTAGACGTTCCAGGGGCCCACCTATGGTTTCCATTTCGTTCTCAACATGTTTTTCGATTTCGTGATCTGTGTAGATATCTTATGTGATTACGGCGTCGCGTTTGTCGTAGGCAACTTCTACAACCATGTTGTCCTGGGTCAGGAAGATCCCCGAGGGAATGCTTCTCCCGTCAGGCTGCATCTCCCAGAGTTCCACACGATCACCCGAGATAACAGGATGATATTTTGTACCAGTCAATACCCTTTGCAGGGCTTTTGCTAATTCTTCAATCATACTGTATACTTTACTTCGTAGATACGGTGGTTATCAACGCCCTTTTTACAGGAGGTTACCCAAGATGGCAAGAGTTACTATAGAGGATTGCCTGGAGAAGCTTAACAACCGTTTTCAGCTGGTGCACCTGGCAGCTCGTCGGGCCAAACAGCTGATAACAGGGGCCCGACCTCTTGTAGAAAACAAGGATAATAATAAAGAAATTGTACTTTCTCTTAGAGAAATTGCAGCAGGCAAGGTGCTGCCTCGCGAAGAAGAAGACGAAGGGGAAACGTTTTAACCTCTTATACCCGCAGGTCCCGTTTCGCTTTCTGTTGAGTGAAATAAACACAGTTGACACGTATGGGTACGTGCCTGTTTTAAAGTTGTTTTTTGTGGCAATATATCTAACATGAGACTTGAAGATGTACTCGAAAAGGTAAGAATGTACCGCAAAGAAGCGGATCTTGATGTAATAAAAAGAGCCTATATTTTTGCGGCACTTCACCACGGAGCGGATAAAAGACGCTCCGGCGAACCATTTATCGTGCATCCCCTGGAGGTCGCAGGAATTCTTGCTGATATGAAGTGTGATGAGGTTACTGTAGCTACCGGGCTGCTTCATGATGTCGTGGAAGATACCAGCATCACCACCGAGGACATCAGAAAGTATTTTGGCGATGAAATCGCTTTTCTGGTTGATTCTGTGACGAAAGTAGAAAGTGTGGCTTTTCAATCCCGCGAGGAAAAACAGGCGGAAGCTATACGCAAGGTGCTTTTGGCCATGGCGCGTGATGTAAGGGTGATTCTGGTTAAGCTTTCCGACAGACTTCACAACATGCGCACCATTATGTACCTGAACGAGGATAAAAGGCGTGCTGTAGCAGAGGAGACCTTGGAGGTTTATGCGCCTCTGGCTCACAGGTTAGGTATTTACTGGCTGAAGACCGAGCTGGAGGACCGGGCTTTCGAGGTGCTCAGACCCGAAGAATACGCAGAAATTTCGAAAAAGATCAATTCATTGAAGAAAGAAAAAGAAAAGTATATTCAGGAAATGTGTTCCAGAATTCAGTCCATTTTGAAAAGGGAAGGGATTAAATGTGAAGTGCAGGGACGATTTAAAAGTCCTTATTCCATTTACAGAAAGATGTTGAGGGATAACCTCACCTTTGAAGAGGTGTACGATGTTATCGCATTTCGGGTGCTTGTGGACACCGTAAGGGATTGCTATTCGGCTCTCGGGGTCATACACCTGAATTTCAAGCCCATTTTTGAGAGATTTCGTGATTATATCAGCCGTCCCAAACCAAACAATTACAGGTCACTTCATACCACTGTGGTGGGCGAAGACGGACAGAAAATGGAAATTCAGATCAGGACTTACGAGATGCACCGTGAAGCCGAGGAGGGTGTTGCTGCCCACTGGACGTATAAGGAAGGAAAGGGACGCCCTGAAGAATTGCAGATTTATGCATGGTTAAGAAGGCTCCTGGAAATGAGGGAAGGATCAACCGACCCCGTCCGGTTTGTTTCTGATGTGAAGGAGGAACTCTTTTCTGATCAGGTGTTTGTGTTTACACCCAAAGGAGACGTGGTGGAACTTCCCAGAGGAGCCACACCTGTAGATTTTGCTTATGCTATTCACACTGAGGTTGGACACAGGTGCATTGGGGCTGAAGTTAACGGCCGCATGGTGCCTCTTGATACCCCGCTGGAGGTGGGTGATCGTGTGAGAATTATCACCGGAAAGGAACCTAATCCCAAAAAGGCATGGCTCGCCTTTGTAAAAACGGGCCGGGCACGTTCAAAAATCAGGGCATGGATTAACGCAAAGGAAAGGGAAGGCCTGATCAGGGTTGGTCGCTCCTTGCTTGTTAAAGATTTAAAGAAAAGATTGCGCAAATTTAAAAAGAGCGAGATGGAAAAGAATATAGAAGAGGTGGCTCATGAAATGGGGTTTAAGGACGTGAGCGGCTTTTACGCAGCCATTGGAGCTGGAAAGATCTCTATTCATACAGTGTTACATAGATTGTTGCCGAAAGAAGGTGCCGAAGAAGCGGGGGCAAAAGAAAAACAGCCTTCCTTGCGCACTCTTATACAGCGATGGAGTGACGGCAGAAGCGAAATTATTGTCGACGGCATGACCGACGTGTATGCCAGGTTTGCGAGGTGTTGTAATCCTTTGCCAGGAGAACCCATAGTTGGCCATGTGTCCGTAGGTAGAGGACTGGTCATTCATTCCGCGCGTTGCAGTCGAATAGAAGCTGTACCAGAGGAGAGATTGGTGCCGGTGCGATGGGGCATTAAGGAAGGCACCCCTCGCAAAACAAAACTTAAAATTTACTGTGAAGACAGACCAGGTGTGCTTGCTTCTATTTCTCATGCTATTTCCAAGGAAAATATTAATATTTCTGATGTGTCATCACGTGCAGTAATGACTGGCAGGGTGCTCATTTCTTTAAGCATAGAGGTTGTTAATTTTCAGCAGTTGAGAAAGATTCTTAAAACTGTAGAGATGACCAAGGGGGTGTTAAATGTGCAGAGGGTTTGACTTAGGAGGTTTAAGCAGATTTGGTTACAAGTCCCTTTTTAATACAGGCGGTGCACACTCTCATGCGCCTCACCTTTCCATTGACGAGAACTCGGATTTTTTTTACATTTGGTCGGAATTTTCTGGATGAGCGCTTGTTAGAATGACTCACACGGTTACCAAACACCACCGATTTTCCACACACTTCACATCTGTACGCCATTTCCAGCCTCCTGAAACTGGGCAGCATGATAAAAGGCATAACTTTTTTTGTCAAGGAAGAACGAATGAACGGAAGTAAAAAAGTCATTGGTGTGCTTGGTGGTGGTTCGTGGGGCACAGCCCTTGCCCAGCTCGCTGCAAATAATGGTTATCGTGTAATAATGTGGTGTTATGAACCCGATGTTGCAGAGTCTATCAATAAGAACAAAGAGAACTACCGTTATCATCCTGGAATAAAACTCAGTGATAATATTCATGCGACACTGGAGGTGGCCGAGGCTGTTGAGGGGATGGAAATTATCGTATCGGCCGTGCCTTCTTTTGCAGTACGAGAAATATGGGATCGGGCCAAAGGGTATGTAAGCGAAAAGGCCGTTGTTGTGAGTGCGACGAAGGGTATAGAAGAAGACACATTGATGCGCATGAGTGAGGTTATACTTCAGGTCACTGGAGAAAATACGCGTGTTGCTGTGCTTTCAGGTCCCAGTTTCGCCAAGGAGGTTATCAGAGGCCTGCCGGCTGCTGTGACCGTAGCTTCTTCTCATGAAGATGCTTCTCGGCTCGCGTGCGAGGTATTTCACTCATCACGCTTCCGTACATATATTCATCACGACGTTGCCGGCGTAGAAATTGGAGGTGCAATTAAAAATGTGATGGCAATAGCTGTGGGGCTTTCAGACGGTCTGGGTTTTGGACTGAATACGCGTGCTGCATTGATTACACGGGGCCTGCATGAAATCATGCGTCTTGGAGTGAAGATTGGTGCTGATCCTGTAACCTTTTCAGGACTTTCAGGTATGGGCGATCTGGTCCTCACAGCCACAGGTGACCTGAGTCGAAACAGGCGTGTGGGGTTGGGGCTTGCCAGGGGTAAAAAACTTGAACAGGTATTGAAAGAATTGGGGGAAGTGGCAGAAGGGGTAAAAACAGCACCTGTTGCACTGGCTCTGGCATCCAAATACAATGTGGAAATGCCTATAACCCGAGAGGTAAATGCGATCTTGTTTGAGGGAAAGGACCCGGTTTCTTCTGTGAAGGATTTGATGACAAGAGAAATGAAAACAGAAGTGTACTGGTAAGAGAGGATGGAAGGTAAAAAAATCTTGCAGGTGGATACCGGGAGTGAAAACTCCTATCAATTAAGGGAGAAGTGGCTTGAGGTCCTTCCTCTTGAGGATAAGGATGCCAAACTTTTCGAGCTTGAAATGTTGTTGAGGGGAATGGATCGCTTTTTCAACGTGAGAAATCTTCCTATTGCAGATTTGGAAAATGTGGTGCTCAGAAATTTTCACAACGAAATGAAGGTTGTGGTCATGGGGATTGACAGGTGCATTCTTCTGCTCAAGTCACTTTTGCCACCGGAAGATGCAAATGTATTCAACTTTCAGATGTATCTCGAAAACTCCCTCTTGATAGATTATGCAAGAGATAAGTTTATTCTGAATAACCTGCGCCAGACTCATCCAAGAGAAAGCCTCTATCTCATGTTGCTGGCTTTTATTAATTTTTCGGTCATTCTCAAAGCCCTTCTTAATCTCAAACATATCTCCTACATGGCTTTTCATCATACAGGTCAGATTGTTTCCCGTGAGATCGCCATCAATCGTTTTTTCAATCCGATGGAGATGCCCGCATTTTCTCCCAGATATGACAAGATCACCATTCCCGAGTTGAAGAAAGCTGTTGCACGCATTAAGAATTCGAAGGTTCGCTCTACTTATTCTATTATTATACTTGCTCTTCTTCGCTCACTCAGGTACCTGGAACATGTGAATCCAGACGTCAATTCAAAAGATCATTTAAGATTTTACACACTTATATTTTCGCTTTTGCGTTCAGAGATCGAGTCGCTGGTGAAGTTTATAGAAGGTGAGGGTGCCAGGAGGATTAAAGAGGCGGGTATCTCTGAAGATGAACGGACTGAGCACCTGGAGCGTTTTGATTCCGTGGCATTTCAGATCGACATCGAATCCAAAAAAGTGTACAGGCAGGTGCTCAGGGACATACTTGAGGTGAGCAGCCTTAATCGCCTGCGGAGTATGGTGGAAAGCGCAAAAGGTATTCTCAGAAACATTCTCGAACAATCGGTGGTGTTGCTTGCCCACGGGCTGGATGAGAACATTGATGGAAGGGTTATTTTTCCTGATTTTATTCCGAGGTTTGAGCAGTCGGTAAGGCTGCGCGAGGATATTTTTATTTTTATCAAGATTCTCGAGGCGGTGGAAAGGTCGTTAGACGGGGCAAAGGATGCGGAGATACCACGCAGGCGGATACTCAGTGTAATAAACGATTATATTTCCTACTTTATGAATCTCAGTTTCAATTATGTCAGGTATTCTGATTCGGAAGAGTTCATAGACTTTTTCAACTATGTCAGCAGTTTAAAAAAGTCGGACCTCGAAGAAAAGCGAAAGTTCAACGAATTCAGGTTTAAAGTACACGTGTTTAAAACTTTTCTTGAGACCACCTTGGGTTTGATTAATAACCGTGCGGAACTTTCCGGTGTTCCTATTGATCAGGAACACGCCATGGAAATATACAGGCAATTTCTCTGAACTGCGAAGGGTGCGTCACTGCCTGCAGTCCAATCGGTACTTGCGGATACGTTTTCTGGATGTTCACTTATGATTGATGTCATCGCTGTAAAAGTCGGCGCTATTGTTGAGAGGTTGCTTCAAAACAAAACTGTCCTTGTCGTTTCTGATGAAAACAACTCAACGTTGTTTTTTGAGTCACTGCAATGCCTGACTGATTGCATATATTGTTTTTACGGCGACTCTTTTCTCAGAGACGTGTTGCGCTGGTATGAAACAGAAGAAAAAGAGGGAGCCGTAATTGTTACCACACAGGATGTGCTTCGGAGGGGGCTTCCAACCCGGGCGGCCCTGAAAAAGGAGTCACTTACAATTCGCCGGAATCAACACGGGGTGCGTCAGCCTCTTGTGGATTTTCTTATTGCTCAGGGATACTTTCGTGTCCCGGTGGTTGAATCGCCGGGCGAATTTGCAGTAAGAGGCCTGGTTGTGGATGTGTTTCCCCGGGGCGAGATGCAACCTGTGCGCGTGCAATTTTCCGGTGGACGTGTTGATAGGTTGGGATTTTTTGACCCTGTGACTCAAAGAACAGAAAACGAAATTTTTTGCTACTCATTTGTTGCAGAGCACGCACCTCGGTTTCGTTACGTGCCTTTTCTTTCGGTCATGCCATCTGATTTTGAACTTCTGGTGGATGAATGCATCAGCTTGCTTCATGATGGCGCTGGCTCATTGGTGCCTGAATCTATAAATTACAGAGTACTTTCTCCTTTATCTGAAGTTTGCAGCAACAGCGCAGCTGGGGAGGCACGCCTGGAAGAGTTCATCAGTTACCTTAAACGTTCTTCGAGGCGCTTTTTCTCGTCCATGAAATCATTTATCAACGAACGGCTTGAAAAAGGATGGACTGTGGTTTTTGCATGTCCCAATCCTTTCCATTTAGAAAGATTTTATGAGGAGTTTCTTAATGTTGGATTGAGTCCCGTGATCTGGAAGGCGAATCTTTCTCAACTGGTACAGGGGAGAAAAACAAAAAAAGCGGGAAAGTTGTATATGGTGGTGGCTCCCGGTGCTCCATGCCTGGACCTTGAAAGTGTCCAGTTTTCCATAATCACTGCTTCGAGAATATTCGGCACAAGAGGAGCAGAGAAAAAGAGAACAGCTCCTCAGGCCCATTCACTGAGGGATATTGTCAGAGGTGATTTTGTGGTGCATAGAGATTATGGAATCGGGAGGTTTGAAGGTATTGTCCAGGAGACTGTAAGAGGGGTGACAAAGGAGTTTTTGAAAATTGTCTACGCGGGAGGAGATCGTCTGTTTTGTCCTGTTGAGAATATGCATCTGGTACACAAATACCTCTCACCTTCAGGGAAAGAGCCGCATCTGGACAAACTGGGGGGACGTGCATGGCAGATCCGTAAACGGAAAGTGCGGATGGCCGTGGAGAAGGTTGCACACGAGCTTCTGGAAATATATGCGAAAAAGGAAACGGCACGACCCATCAAGTTTTCTCGACCGGGAGAATTGTACGAAGAGTTTGAAAAAACATTTCCTTATGAAGAGACGGAGTCACAACATAAAGCAATTGAAGAGGTAATAAACGATCTTACTTCCGAATATATAACCGACCGCTTGATTTGTGGAGATGTGGGTTTTGGCAAGACCGAGGTTGCACTCAGGGCGGCTTTTAAAGCTGTGGAAGACGGATTTCAGGTGTTGCTTCTTGCACCGACCACACTTCTTGTGCATCAGCACTACAGGATATTTTCCGAGAGATTGAAGTAATTTCCCGTGATTGTAAGGTCATATAGCCGACTTGTACCCAAAAAAGAACGTGACACTATTTTACAGGAGCTCCTCAGGGGAGAGGTGGACATCCTTATAGCGACCCACGCTGTGATTACAGAAAAGGTCAGGTTCAAAAATCTTGGGTTGCTGATTATAGATGAAGAACATCGCTTTGGAGTGCGGCACAAAGAGTACTTTCGCAAGATGAGGGAGAATGTGGAGGTGCTTTCGCTCAGTGCAACCCCCATACCACGTACACTTTACATGGCACTGGCAGGAATTAAACAAATGAGCATTATTGATACCCCGCCACCCGATAGAAAAGCGGTAAAAACCTACATTGTGGAGTATTCTGAAAGTCTTGTAAAAGAAGCCATTGAACGTGAAATTGAACGCGGAGGGCAGGTTTTTTTTATTCATAACAGGGCCCGTGAGATTGATTTTTACGTAAGAAAAATTCGTTCACTTGTTCCTGAAGTCAGGGTTATAGGAGCACATGGTCAGTTGCGCCCCCGTGAACTTGAAAATCGTATTATCGCGTTTGTGTCGGGAAGCGCGGACGTCCTGGTTTCCACCAACATCGTGGAGGCCGGACTCGATATGCCGCGTGTGAATACCATTATCATTAATAACGCTCATTCGTTCGGACTCGCAGATCTCTACCAACTGCGGGGAAGGGTTGGCAGGTCCCCTGTTCAAGCCTATGCGTACCTGCTTTTGCCTCCAGGGTTTACTGTAAGTGAGGAAGCGAAGAAAAGACTGCTTGCCATGAAACGATTTGTAGAGCCAGGGTCTGGGTACCGCATGGCTCTCGAAGATCTTGAGATAAGAGGTGCAGGAACCCTGCTGGGAAAGCACCAGTCAGGCAAGATGGAAGAGGTGGGTATTGATTTTTACCTTGAGGCGTTGAGGCATGCTGTGCTGCAAAAGCGGGGGAGGCCGGAGGAGCCTGCTGGTCATATGTGTTGCGTCAGGGTCCTTGCTGAGGCCCGGATCCCTCGATGGTACATAGCAGAAGAAGAGGTGAGGCTGAAGGTGTACAGACGCCTTTCACGCATAGAGTCGGAAGAGGATGTAGACGAGATTTTTCAGGAAGTCCGCGATATATTTGGACCTCCTCCATCAGAGGTGGAGTTTCTCTTTCAGGTGATGAAGTTTAAATTGCGAATGACATTGCTGGGGGCTGAAAATGTGGAAGAACAGCAACCAGGCCACTTTAAGGTGTCTCTCCGAGAGGGCTGGATTTTTGTGAAAAAAGACATTGATATGAAAGGGGTTGTGGTGGATATCAAAATGAGGGGTGTGCCGTGATAAAATGCCATAGGGTTGAAAACGTCGGCGAGGTTTTTTCCATGGTTGAGCAGGTAATGAAAGAAATTGCAAGACCTAAGGAGGTACGGGTTGATGAATAAAAGAGCAACGTTCCTTGTTTTGATGACTTTCCTCTGGGTTGCAGGCGGGTGCACTCATAAAAGACCACAGGGCCGTGTGATTGCAAGAATTGACGGTGAAGTATTCACCATTGACGATTTGCGTGCGGAACTCTCTTTGCTCAAACCCAGAGAATTGAAAGCCCTTGGTGCGAACGCGCAGAGAAGGCTTCACTTTATGGAAGGCCTGATTGAACGATGGAAAATGTATGCGGCGGCCAAAAAGGAAGGGATTGACCAGCTTCCTGAAATGAGAGCTCTGGTGCGAGCATATGAGACACGTCTTCTTCAGAGAAAGTACCTGGAGCAGAAAGTTCCTTCAGTAAAGGTCGGATTTAAAGATGTAAAAGCCTATTACGACAAGATCAAAGACGAACGTTACCTGAGCAGGGGAATGGTAAGGGTCAGGCGGATCGTGGTGAAGACGAAGAAAGAGGCGGACGAGGTTCTCAAGGCACTGAAGAGAGGGGAAGATTTTGGCAAACTGGCGGGTGAATATAATACCATCCCTCGCCTCAAGGCAAAAAAGGGGGATCTGGGTTATCTTGGCCGCGGGGTACTGCCTCCGGAGGTGCAAAAAGTTGTTGATAAAATGAACAAAACACTGGAGGTGGCCGGCCCTATTAAGACCCGCGAAGGGTATGAGTTTGTACAATATATAGATCGTATAAAAAGGGCCTATGTGCCACTTGAAAAGGTTTACAACGACCTTGTTGAAGAAGTGAGTGCCAACAGGCGAGCTCAGGCGTACAAAAAGCTGAAAGAGGAGATAGAAAAAAAGTTGAAGGTTGAGGTAAAAGAATCTTTGATTAACGAGTTTATAAAGAAACAGGCGGGTAAAATTAGAGTAAAAGCACGTACCAACAAATGAACGTTCGCCTTATTCAAAAATGTGTGTGTATGTTTGTTGTATGCGTGTGTGGCTGTACTATAAAGCAAAGTGGTCCTGTGGTTGTAGCTCTGGTGAATGGAAGAGAAATCACTTCAGCGGATATAAAAAAGGAACTGATACTCACGTCAGGCCAGACCCTGCGGGATGAATTGCGGAAGGCCGCACTTTCTGAAAATCCACGGGTGCAGGCGGGATTGAAACTTCAAATTCTTTCGAAATTGCTGGATGAACTTTTGCTGGAAGAGGAGGCAAAGAATCGCGGTATTAATGTTTCGTCAAAAGAAGTACAGCAGGAGCTGAACGCGCTTTTCCGGTCTTATCCCGGAGGTTTTACTGTATATTCTGCTGTTCATTCAGGAGTGTCTATTAGAGACGTTAAGGAAAATCTCAAACGTCAGTTATTGATAAAAAAGCTTCTCGAACAGGAGGCCGGCAAGGTAAAAATCAGTGAGGAAGAAATAAAAAAGTATTATGACTCGCATTCTGAGGAATTTTACCAGTCCGATCGGGTGCGGGCTCGTCAGATTGTTGTACCGGATCTCAGCAGAGCGAAGAAAATACTTGAGCTTCTCCAGCGACCCGGTGGCCGCAAGCGCTTCGCAGAATACGCACGGAAATACTCTATTTCACCAGAAGCCAAAGACGGGGGGGATCTGGGTTACTTCAGCGAGGATGAGGTGCCTCCACAATTTAACGTGTGTTTTAAACTTCGCAGAGGTGAGGTGAGCCGGATAGTGAAGTCGCCTTACGGGTATCATATCTTCATGGTAGAGGACCGGCAGCCGGGCAGGCAGCGTTCGTTTGAGGAGGTAAAAGAGGAGATTCGAAATCTATTGATGGAACGCAAGAGGAAAGAGATCGTCCAGAATTTTATCACGCGTTTGAGGTCTAAGGCGGAAATTGTGGTATATGAAGACCGTCTTGCAGGGGTGAGTCTGTTTTGATTAAAGTGAAGTTAATTGTTATGGCCCTGTGTGCTGTGTGGACTTTCCAGGCTGGTGCCGAATTTACTTTCATCGACGGAGTGGCTGCTGTAGTTGACAGTAACCCCGTAACCGTATCTGAGGTTAAGGCTGCTGCAAAAGTGCTTTCTGAAATGGGAAACAGGGATACCACCTGCCGGGAAGCTCTGGAGTACATGGTGGATATGAATATACTGGAAAAAGAAGCGGGAGAACGGGGCCTCAAGGTTACGGATGAGGAAGTGGAAACGGCAATAAAGGCTGTTGCCACGAGAAACAATTTCAGCTATAGACAACTAAAAGAGGTGATCGAAGCAAAGGGCATCCCTTTTTCAGTGTACAGAAACATTGTGAAGTACGAATTGTTGAAGGATCGTTTTATCAGAAGTGTAATTCAGCCAGAAACCATGGTGGGACCGTCCGATGTAAGAGCACTTTATAGTGAATTGCATAAGCAGGGATTGAGACCGGTTAGCGTGGTTGTGTTCGTTGGCAGGAACAGAAAACAGGTAAGCAAAGCACGTCTTTTGCTGACAGAGGAAAAAGATTTTAAACACGTAAACCAGGAATTCCCGGAGGTGGTTTCAACTCCCATCAAAAACGTATGGCCTGAAGACCTGAACCCTCAGGTAAAAACCGTTCTCCAAAATCTCAAACCCGGCGAGATGTCGGATATTTTTCAAATTGGTGAGAAGTGGGGCTTTGTTCTCTTTACCGGGCTTGATGATAATGATTCGGCTCAAAAGATTCCCCCGGAGGTATATTCGCGGCTGGAGCAAATGGCGCTGCTCAAGAAGATTAACGAGGAACTGAAAAGGAAACTCGCACGGTTCAGGACAAAGCATTTTGTAGAATTCTTACAGGTTCCAGGATGTGAAGAGCCGTTAGCAAATAACAAGCAGTAAAAGGAGGTTGACAATGTCAGATTCTGCCCCTGTGATAGGAATTACAATGGGAGACCCTACAGGTATAGGGCCGGAGATCATTGTGAAAGCGCTGACTAAAACCACAGTCACCTCCGAAGTGAAGCCGATTGTCTTCGGGGATAAGGGAGTACTTCGCAAAACACTCGATGAATTGAAGGTTAAAGCTGATGTGAAGGTTGTTAATAATTTACGCGAGGCACGCCCCACCCGTAAAACCATTTGTGTGAGGAATGTTACCAATCTTAACCTCGGTCGACTTCGCTACGGCCGTCCGGATAAAAATTGCGGCAAGGCAATGGCCGCCTATATTCGTACTGCCACCCAGGCTGCAATGGCCGGAGAAATTGATGCAATTGTGACAGCTCCCATCAACAAGGAGGCCATGAACAATGCTGGCGTGAAATATGCAGGACATACGGAAATGATGGCAGAAATGACAGGCACTGAAGATTATGCCATGATGCTTGCGGGGACGAAGTTAAAAGTGGTGATGGTTACGACACACGTACCGCTCAGGGATGTTCATACGGGACTGACACCCGGTAAAGTATTCAAAGTTATTAAGCTTACCTGTCTTTCTCTTATTGAATTGTTCGGTGTGAGAAATCCTCGAATAGCTGTTACGGGGCTTAATCCACATGGTGGAGAAGGGGGACTTTTCGGATATGAAGAAAGGGAGTTGATTTTACCTGCTGTAAACAATGCCAAAAATCTGGGTATCAATGTGAGGGGACCGCTTCCGGCAGACACGGTTTTTTATTTTGCGCTTAAAGGTGAGTATGATGCAGTGGTGACCATGTATCACGATCAGGGTCTTATCCCCCTTAAAATGCTCCACTTTACAGATGCGGTGAATGTAACGCTGGGCTTGCCGGTAATTCGCACCTCAGTGGACCACGGCACTGCTTATGACATTGCAGGCAAAGGAATCGCCAGTTACGGGAGCCTGCTTGCTGCAATTAAGATGGCGGGAAGGATGGCCCGGGAGAAAAAAATCTTTCATCTTCAAAAAGAAGAAAAGAGACGCCGCAGACGCCTGTGAATTGGGACAGGCCAATTGTCATTACAGGTGCGCGTGAGCACAATTTGAAAAATATAACAGTTTCCCTCCCAAGAGAGGCTTTTATCGTTATCACAGGCATATCTGGTTCAGGTAAATCCACCCTGGCATTTGACATTATTTATGCCGAAGGCCAGCGCAAGTACATAGAGTCTCTTTCTGCATACGCAAGGCAGTTCCTTGAGCGCATGCAGAAGCCTGATGTTGATGAAATCTCGGGCTTGTCTCCGACCATTGCCATAGAACAGCGCAAAGCAGCTTACAATCCCCGCTCTACTGTGGGTACTGTGACGGAAATTTATGACTACCTGCGCCTTCTTTTCGCCCGTGCGGGCAAGGCGTATTGCCCTCGATGTGACATTCCTATTGAAAGCATGAGTGCTGAGGAAATTGTTCAGCGCATTTTTCAATACTATACCGACCAGCTGATCAATATTTATTCCCCGGTTGTTCGTGGCAGAAAAGGAGAATTCAAGCGCGAATTTCAGGCCTATTTGCGTCAGGGTTTTGTGAAATTCCGCATTGACGGGAAAGTGACGTCAGATCCACTGGCGATGAATATAGACAAGAAAAAGAAGCACCACGTAGAGGTGCTTGTGGACGAGGTGGAAGTCGTTCCTGAAGAGAGAGGTCGTGTTTTCGAATCCGTTGCTCTTGCGCTTGACCTTTCGGGAGGCCTGGTGTGTGTAGAAACACAGTCTGGTGCAAAAGAGACGTGGAGCGAAAAATACGCGTGTCCACAGTGTGGCTTCACCTTTTCTGAGATATCTCCCAGGACATTTTCGTTCAACAGTCCTTATGGTGCGTGCCCCTCTTGCAGTGGACTCGGCACCCTTAATGATTTTGATCCCTTGCTGGTGGTACCCGACGAGTCGCTTTCTTTGCGGGAGGGAGCCATCGCACCTTTCCGGGGACGTAACAGCGGTTTTTATACTCAAATGCTTCAATGTGTTGCAGACCATTTTGGTTTTGATACGGATGTACCTTTCCGTGAACTGCCCGAATATGTGAAAAAGATCATTTTTTACGGTTCGGGAGACGAAGAAATTGACTTTTACATCCGAACCGATCGCACCTTTTATTTCACACGTCCCTTTGAAGGGGTGATACCTCTGCTCGAAAGAAGATATCGTGAAACAGAGAGCATGAGCGAACGTGAAGAACTCGAGCGCTTTATGAGACACAGACCGTGTCCCGATTGTGGCGGTTCGCGCCTCAAAAGAGAATATCTTCATGTAAAATTCAGTGGCAAAAACATTCATGAACTCAGTGATATGAGCGCGTTCGAACTCAGGCGATTCCTGAGTTCCGTGAAGTTAGAAGGAAAGGAAAAAATCATCGCGGAAAAAATTCTTGCGGAGGTCATTCGGCGGCTTTCGTTTATGGAAGATGTGGGACTCGGGTATTTAAGTCTCAGCCGCCCGGTACATACACTCTCTGGTGGAGAATATCAGCGCACCAAGCTGGCCACCCAGGTGGGCTCGGGGCTTGTTGGAGTTATATATGTACTGGATGAACCCAGCATTGGTCTTCACCCTCGTGACACCTGGAGATTGTTGAAAACGCTGAAAGGCCTGCGTGACCTTGGGAACACGATTATAGTGGTAGATCACGATATGGACACCATTCGTCAGGCAGACTGGATTCTCGATCTGGGTCCTGGTGCGGGGGAGGCGGGAGGATACGTTGTGGTTGAAGGGCCACCGGATGATGTGGCCGCATGTGATAAGTCTTACACCGGCCAGTACCTCAGTGGACGTTTAAAGATTGAGATGCCTTCGCGACGGCGTCATCCACGCGGATACATCTGGCTCAAGGGTTGTACTCACCATAACCTTAAAAACATTGATGTAAGAATTCCACTGGGTGTGTTTGTATGTGTAACAGGTGTGTCAGGCTCGGGTAAAAGTACACTTGTAATGGATATCCTTTATCCCGCATTGAAGGGACGTCTTACACGCAGTCGTGTTGTGGCAGGTGCTTTTAAAACGCTGGAAGGCTGGGACCAGGTGGACAGAGTTATAGAAGTGGACCAGAGTCCTATAGGCCGCACACCCCGCTCAAATCCCGTGACATATATTGGAGCATTTACACCGATAAGAGAGTTGTTTGCAAAGACTCGAGAGGCTCGTATGAAAGGTTACCGCCCGGGTCATTTCAGTTTCAATGTAAAGGGTGGACGCTGTGAAGCATGTAAAGGGGATGGATACATCAAAATAGATATGCAGTTTATGCCTGATGTATATGTAAAGTGTGATGTGTGTGGTGGAAAACGTTTCCACAGTGAAACGCTGGAGGTTCGCTTCAAGGGTAAGAATATTTATGAGGTTCTGGAACTTACGGTAGATGAGGCATTGGAACTTTTTAATAACATACCAGCAGTAAAACGCAAGCTGGGCCTGCTTCAGGAGGTGGGCCTGGGCTACATAAAGTTAGGGCAGCCTGCACCCACGCTTTCCGGGGGAGAATCACAACGCATCAAACTGGCCAGGGAACTATCAAAACGTGACACGGGCCGGACTCTTTACATACTGGATGAACCGACCATTGGCTTACATGCCCATGACGTGAGCAAACTTTTGAAAGTTCTGGAACGACTGGTAGATGCTGGTAATACGGTGGTGGTGATAGAGCATAACCTGGATGTGGTAAAGTGTGCTGACTGGATTATAGATTTGGGACCAGAGGGTGGTGAAAACGGTGGTCGCATTGTTGCAGAAGGTGCCCCGGAGGAAGTTATGCAAAATCCCAATTCTTATACCGCAGAGCACCTGAGAATGTATCTTTCTCTTGAAAAACGTGTTGAACAGGGAACACCGGCTTAAGTTTTTGTGATTCTGTCGAGGTCAAATGTGAAAGCCCACAGGATATTTGCAAAAGTGAAAAGCTTTGTTTTAAGAGAAGGTCTTATCCGCGAAGGGGATGCAATTATCGCAGCTGTCTCAGGTGGTCCAGATAGCGTGGCCATGCTGGATATGCTTTTGCGTCTTAGAAGACATATCCCCTTTTCAGTGACTGTTGCTCACTATAATCATCGAGTGAGGGGGGCTGAAAGTGATCGTGACGAAACCTTTGTGAGGGAACTCGCCAGGCGGGAAGGACTTGATTTTGTTTTTGCACGGCGGAAAGCTTCTAAAAAGATGAAGACCTCGGAGTCCGAGTTGCGGAAGGCACGTTATCGGTTCCTTCTTCAACTGGCTGACCAGATGGAGGCGAAAATCGCACTCGCCCACCACCGTAATGACCAGGTAGAAACAGTCCTTATGCGCATTTTTAGGGGTACGGGAGTAAAGGGACTACCTGCAATGCGTCCTGTTTCCGGGCCTCTCATCAGACCGCTTCTGTGTTTGTGGAGATACGAAATAGAGGATTATGTGCATGAAAGAAGATTGGAATACGTTGATGACGTAACCAACAGAGATGAGCGTATTCCCCGCAATTTCCTCCGGCTCAGGGTTATCCCCATGGTGGAAAAGATGTTTCCGGGAGCGTCGGACGCGGTATTGCGACTTGCAGAAAGTGCTTACGAGGACACGCTTTTTCTCGAAGCTCTTGCCAGACGCTTTATTTCCCATGCTTCGCTTCAAAAAGAAACAGCAGTGTATTCACTCGATGAGTTGCGATCCCTTCCTGTAGCTCTCAGAAAGCGTCTTATTCGTATCACTGTAGAAACAATAACAGGTAATGTACCTTCGTGGAAATTTGTGGATCAGGTGGAAAATATTGTGTTCTCCACCGAGGCTGTTGAGTCAAAAGGGAGTGGTGTTTATGTGTACAGGGAAGGTCATTATTTGGTGATTACGCGGGGAAGAAAAAATCGAAAGGTTGTGTACCGTTACATGGTTGAAAATCCTGGCACTACACTCCAGATCGTGGAAACAGGCGTTGAAATTACTTTTGAAGAAGAAACAGGACCTGCGGTCGCTTTTGACAGGACCTGTGAAGCAGTCGTTGACATGGACAAAATTGTTTTCCCGTTGTGTATCAGAACCTGGAAAGCGGGTGATCGGTTTCTACCTTTTGGAGGCCCGGGGCAGGTTAAACTCAAAGAATTTTTTGTGGCGGAGGGAGTACCGTCACACCTTCGACATTATTATCCTGTTGTTGAAGATGCACGTGGAGAGATTATCTGGATTGCTCCGTTGAGGATTGGCCAGAAGGTTGCTGTTTCTGCAACAACAAGGCGGATATTGAAAATGTGTATTAAAATACCTGGAGATTGAAAAATTATTAATATGCACAAGTGAATATTTTGGTAAAACTTGAAATCGCAGCAGGTATTAGTTTCAGGATTTTTTGACGTTGTACTTTATGAAAGTTTAGGATTATGTGGGAGTAAAAAAGTTCTCAGTGATGGAGGGGAATAATGAAGAAAGTAGCAATACTTGGTGCAGGTACCATGGGCAGTGGCATCGGATATGATGTCGCTCGTTCAGGATATTTGGCCAGCCTTTTCGATGTATCCGGGGCAGTGCTGGAAAAAGCGCGTTCTTATCACGAAGGTCTGCTGAAACGTGCTGTGGAAAAGGGTCGGATGAGCGAAGGGGATGCCTCTGACACGAGATCACGTCTTTCCTATACCACCAGTGAAAAGGAATGTCTTGAAGGCGCGGATATAGTGATAGAAGCTGTACCTGAGAATCTGGAGTTGAAAAAGGAAGTGTTCGGTAAGATAGAAGAACTTGCGCCGGATCATGCAATTCTGGGAACAAATACCAGTTCCCTTTCCATTACCGGTATTGCTTCAGAGCTGAAGAATCCGGAACGCGTTGTGGGTATTCACTTTTTCAATCCCGTGCCTGTAATGAAGCTCGTTGAAATAGTGAAAGGCCTCACCACTTCTCAGGATACGGTAGCAAAGGCTGTAGAGTTCGCACGGTCGCTGGGTAAGACCACAGTTGTGGTGAATGATAGCCCTGGTTTTGTTACTACGCGGATTGGGCTTGTGCTCATTGCCGAGGGTATCCGTGTGTATGAAGCCGGCGTTGCTTCGATGGAAGATATAGACACCGCCATGAAACTCGGCTACAACATGCCCATGGGACCGTTTGAGCTGGCAGATCTCATCGGTCTTGATGTGGTTTATAACGTTCTCAAGGCCATATATGCAGAGCTGGGAGATCCGCGTTACGCGCCTCCTTTTACTCTCAAGAAATATGTAACAGCGGGAAAACTGGGACGTAAAACAGGCGAAGGTTTTTACAGGTACGAAAAGTAATTCTGGAGGTCCATCAGGTGCAGGATGTTCTTTACGAGAAAAAAGGCTACGGCGGTTGGATTATTATTAACCGGCCGGAAAGGCGAAATGCTTTCCGCTATCAGACAGTGATGGAGCTGAGAGATGCTTTGCGCATTGCCATAAGTGATAATGAAGTGGCTGCAGTTGTCATCACGGGTGCAGGGGGTGAGGCTTTTTGTGCCGGTGGTGATATCGAGGAAATGAAGGAATTTGATGCCCGGGCTGCCCGTGATTTTCTTTTTAATTTTGCACATTTGCTCTTCGAGATACGCACAGCTCCCAAGGTGGTGATTGCAGCAATAAATGGATATTGCCTTGGCGGGGGTAATGAAATTAACCTCGCATGTGACCTTTCTGTCGCAACAGAAGGTTCTGTGTTTGGACAGACCGGCCCTGCTGTCGGTGCCTCACCCGTAATGGGCGGTCCTCAACTTTTACCTTTTATCGTGGGTGACAAAAAGGCGCGGGAAATTATGTTTCTCTGTTACAAATACTCTGCCCGTGAGGCCGAGAAAATGGGATGGATTAACAGGGTTGTTCCCGATGGGGCCCTGGAGAACGCGGTGACGGAATGGGTTGAACAAATTGCACGTTTGAGTCCACAGGCACTCAGAATTGCAAAGGAAACACTTAACCTTTCAAATGACCGTTTTTTTTCTTCACTTTTGCATGCAGCAGAAGTTTTGGCGTTAACATACGAAAGTGATGAATTTCAAGAAGGCATGAGGGCGTTTCTTGAAAAACGGCACCCGCACTTCAGAAAGAGCCCTGCATGTGATAAAAATTAAGAAAGGGAGGCCGGCATGAACCTTGAACAAACCTTAAAAGCTTTGCTGGAGAAGGTTCAGAGCATTTCCCGCTCTGAAACCGTTGTGGGTGAACCGAGGCAAATAGGAGAGGCCACGCTTGTGCCTATTTCGCGACTACGCGTGGGTTTTGCAGTGGGTACTCACGACCGAGGCCAATCAGAAGCAAAAGGGAAGGCCGAGGGCGGTGTGACAGGTGGGGGAATCCTTGTGGACCCTGTGGCCATTCTTTACATTAACAAAGAAGGTCAGGCTCAACTGTTCTTGCTGGCCAAGGAGGGTACTCCCGTGCTTGCTCGTATTATAGATCTTATTCCTGATGCTGTTGACCGCATCATTGGCAGGAAAAAAGAGGAAGAGGGGAAGCAAAAGGATTGATTCCGGCTTTTTCAACCCATTTCTTTGTATACGCTCCGCTCAGCGTAAACCATCTTCGTATGCTTGTTAAACACGGGTTTTCGTATGTTGAACTGTGGTGTGCGGAGGGACATATTCACTTTGCTCCGCAGTCATGGAGGGAACTGAAAAGATGGTGTGCAGACTGCGGGGTTCAGGTAAAAGCAGGGCATGGTCCTTTTTACGATCGGGTAACGCAGGATCCTTCTCTTCGTCGTGTTTTCCATCTTTCGGACGAAGGGTCTTCCGGCCGGGAGGCCATGGACTGGACTCGTCGCGCTCTTGAGTTTTTGAGTGAGTTACAGGCAGAAATAATGGTCATACACACAGGATTCCACAAGGGTGACCTGTTCGTGCGCATGGATCGCCTGGCAGAACGTGTAAGAACAATACTCGATGAATGGGATATTAGTCTTGCATTTGAAACTGAACCCCATACTTACTGCAGTGCATCCGTAATGACCACGTTCATTGAGACGTATCTGGATGCGCACCCCAGGGCAGGAATATGCCTGGACCTGGGCCATGCGAATGTGTACGGTGGTGTGATGGAAGAGCTGAAGAGCGCGACGAAACGGCTTCTGTACGTGCACGCATCCGATAATTCAGGAACAGCCGATGCCCATCTGGTTCCTGGAGAAGGAAATATTTCCTGGAGCAGGGTTCTTGAGGAGCTCGAAAAGAGAAAAACTCCCCTTCAGTATTTTACACTTGAGATAAGAGACCATACGCGTGGAAAGGCCACATTCAGTGAACTGGAAAATGTAATAGAGCAGTGTGCCAGGTGGAGAGATGAACACAGACGTTATTTCTCGTGAGACTATTGAAAAATCCCTGAAAGAACATACGCATTTCTCTGCGTCCCTTCAGAAAGTGATTCTTCTCAAAGGTGATGCTTCTACACGCAGCTATGCGCGCCTTACGCTCGTAAATGGCACGAGCCTTGTGGCCATGATTCTGGGTAATCCTGAGAAGGCAATTGTTCCAGAAGAATTTGTTGAAGCGCAGGCTTCCTTTTCTGAACTTCCTTTTATCAATATACACCGGTATCTTCAAAGAGCTGGTGTGCGGGTTCCGGAGATATACGGATACGATCGGAAAAAAGGTATCCTGTATCTCGAAGATTTTGGTGATCAACTGCTCGAAGGTGTGGTTCACAGAGTCGGACATTTTCCTGTGGAACTTTATCAGTGTGCTATTGACGAAATGGTAAAAATGCAGGCGTTCAGCCTGGAGCATAAAGACAGAAGCTGTTACGCATTTCGTCTTGCTTTTACAGAGGGTGTGTTTTTCTGGGAGTTTGATCACTTTGTCGAATACTGCGTGGAAAAAGAATTTCGCCTTCCCCTTTCACGCGGAGAAAAAAGCAGCATGCTGGATTTGTTCAGAGCGGCTTCTCAAACCCTCGCAAAACATTCACGTGTGTTCACCCACCGGGATTTTCACAGTCGAAACCTTATGGTTCTTTCGGACAGATGCATTGGTGTTCTGGACTTCCAGGATGCAGTCACCGGACCCGTTTTTTATGACCTCGCGTCACTGCTCCGGGATGCTTATGTGGAAGTGCCAGAGGAGATGGAGGACAAACTACTCGCGTATTACAGTGAAAGTGCAGTTTCCTATCTCACTGGAGCTGAAATGGAAGATTTTCAATATCTATTCGAACTGAGTGCCTTGCAACGTGATCTTAAAGCAGCGGGCAGGTTTTGCTATATTAAGCTGAAAAAACACAACCCTGCGTTCATGGTGCATGTTCCTCCTGCGCTGAGAAAAGCAGTAAGAGCTGCCCGCTGTCTTGAGAAAATGAGTTCGGAATGGAAAATAATCTTAGAGGTGGTAGAGAAACTTCTGGCGAGCATGTGATGCCTGCCCAGGAAAAGAATTTAGTATGGGTGATGGAGCGCGTGCCTTCCGAACGTTTCCCCTATCGTCTGACAATCCAGACTGAGGCCGGTAGAGTGATACTTGCTCTGCGTGTGCAGGATCGGTGGCCCGGTTCCAGAGGAAACATTTTTTGCATCCGAGACGAGGGCAGGAGTGGCCTTCCAGAACCCTTGGAAGAGGTCGAACGTGTCCCCGTAGTCTCGTTCAAACGATACGGCCACCGTGTTTCGGTGGTGCTTCAACGTGCTTCGTGTCGGAAGTGTGATTTTTTGTTTTTAAAAAAGTCGTATAAGACAAAAAGCGGATTTTATGAACAAATATTCTGGCAGACGGAACAGGCTCTGCGTGAGAGGCGTCCCCGGGTGAAACTCAGCATCAGGGGGTCTCCTGCACTGGAAATATTGATTGATAGAAACGAGCGTTATCCATGGCGTTTCCCGGGTTGCCGTGTTGAAAGGGAGTCTCTTCCTGCTGGAGATTATGCACTTCTCGGTAACGGAGTGATCCAGGCTGTGGTGGAGCGCAAGACATACTCTGATTTACTGGCTGCCTTTGGTATTCTTCCATCCTTTCATCAACGGCTTAACGAAATGGAGTCCTACCCACGGGCAGCTCTCGTAATTGAGGCACACTACGCGGATTTTCTGAACCCCTCACGCAATCGCTTTTACAGCATTTCTTTTACCACCCAGGCCATTGCCGAAATTTACGCACTGCACCCACACCTTCAAGTTGTATTTGCTGGTAATCGGAAACTTGCCAATTAATGGACATTAAACTATTTTCAAAAGGTTCTTGCGCGCTTGCAGGAGTCAGCACGGATGCCTGCTGTTGCTGAAGAGATGCTGGAGCACTCGATTGAAAGGTCGCAACCCCTTCACTGGAAGGAAATTGAAAGAAGTCTCAAGAACAGCACGCTGGAATGTTTTACATTGAGGGATTTGATGGAACATTTCGTCGATGCTTCTGAAAAAAGTATCCGGAAGGCTCTGAATTCTCTCAAAAAGCAGGGCATCGTGGAATGTACAGGCCGCGGTCGTGGTGCAAAATAGGTGAAGGTTACTTGATGCGTGCCAGGACTTTATGCCCTTTTTTTAAATTCAACGTTATCCGGGCATTTCCCTGATTAACGGAAATTTCGAGCAGTCCTCTGCTACCCGGAAGTGCAAGGGGTGTACCGGGAGGGACACTGGCATAGCATTTTCCGACCTGAATTGTGTTCGGGAGTGTTTCTACTTCAACCTTTTCAAAACGCTCATCCCATTCAATATTGGTAACGGCATTGCCGAAGCGGTCAAAAAAGAGAATTTCACCTTCCCAACCATTTTCTGCAGGTCGAGGTTTTGGAATGGATAGTTTTGTAAATGGGGGTGCACAGGGTATTCCCAGTCCGTTGAGTGGGGTCCCTGATGCTATGTGTGCACCAACCGGTGCAAATACATCCCGGCCGTGGAAAGTACTGGATATTGGATGGAGTAAATGTTGTGATGTGTAATCGATTTCTCGGATTTCTTCTGCATCATCCAGTGCGAACGAAAACACCCCGTTGTCTGGCCCTACAAACACATGTTCCATATACCGTACGATAAGTCCACGTCGCTGTGTGCCGACTCCCGGGTCAACCACACAAATGTGTACAGTTCCTGGAGGGTAAAAACGCCATGAAGTTTGAAGGAGAAATTGAGCATGAAGTATGTCTCCTGGTTCAATCATGTGGGAAATATCAACGATTGTAGCTTCTGGAGAGATTGAAAGAATAATTCCTTTCATCGCACCCACATATTCATCCTGAAGCCCGAAATCAGTAA
>JAJRZV010000070.1 GCA_024275095.1 bacterium
AATTTTATTTTGGGAGAGTCTCAGATACAGTGAACCCTGAAATTTCGTGTTCTGCTACCAGCCCCTCGCCCAATCCCTTTTCTCCAGATGGCGATCTCGTTGATGACGACACCGCTTTTGTATCTTCCGTATCTGACACCGGCGGCTCCAGGCTCTGGCTGTACCAGATTTTCCTCAGAAATGTTTACGGAGATATAGTGAGGGTTCTTGACAAGCCGACTCCCGTCACCACCGGCACGATTTTCGCGGGTGAGGTGACTCAGGTCTGGACCGGCAGAAATGAGTGGGGTAAGGTTCAGCCCAACGGCCCGTACTTCTGGTCGGCAAGGGTTTTTGACAGAGCCGGCAATGTCTCTGATATGTGCACCATCACTCCATCGTTTCTTGAGAGCGTGATTGATACGAAGAACTTTAAATAAAGAGTTAAGGTTAAAAAGGTTATGAGGGCATGGTATGGTGAAAACAAAAAAGTATATGTAAAAACAAGGAGTTCGAAAGCATGAAGATTATCCACAAAATATTGCTGGCAGTTCTTGTGGTATCCGTGGTACCTTTGACCATTTCGGGATTCTGGTCTTTAAAAATTGCTGACCAGGAGATACTTTCACGGACGAAGGAGATACATCTTAAAAGTGCCCGCAATCTTTCCATCCAGATTAACAAGTATGTTTCAGATATCGTCACATCAATAAAAAACGGGGCGACGTACCTCAAGCTTTTTCAAATACCAAAAAGCGCACGCGAGAAGGCTTTAAAGTCATTACTGGTTCAAATGAAACCTGTTAAAGCCATCGAAATCTTCGACAGAGGGAAGCTTATCGCTCGTGCGTTTGATCCAGAAATATCAAAGAAAGAGGTCTATAAAAATTTTGTAAAATTGAGGAGACGCATCTCGCAGAATAAAAGAGAATGGTTTTCAGTACCGGATAAAAATTCTTCCTCATACGTGTATGGAATTATCGTCCTTGGCAAAAATAAACATGCCTCTGTAATTCTGGATATTTCCGCCATAAAGAAACTCCTTGCAAATTATCGTGTGGGTAAAGAGGGTGGGGCATTCTTATACCCGTCTCCGGATAAAGAATTACCGGTGTCTGTGAGCATTGATAAAGATAGGGATTACGGTTTTTTCCAGGACAGGTTATATATTGGTTCATACCAGAAGATCCCTGTGACAGGATGGTTTGTCGGCGTATTTCAGCCTTTAGAAGAGGTTTCACGTGCGGGATGGCTTATTACGTATCAGATCCTTTTCTGGATAGGGGTAAGTCTTCTTGTGGCAATCGTACTGGCAGTATTCATATCACGCGGCATTTCGAGGCCCATTGTGAAGTGTTCAGAAGGTGCTCTTGAAATCGCGAAAGGTAATCTTGACACAAAAATTCCTGTGTTTTCGAGGGATGAAATAGGGGTACTCGCAGAATCGTTTAATTACATGGCTCAGGAGCTGAAAAAATCCTACGCAGTGATCGAAAAACAAAACGAGGAACTGAGAAGATGGAATGAAGAACTTCAATTGAGAGTGGAGGAAAGAACCAGGGAACTGAGAGAGGCTCACGAACAGCTCGTGAGGACACAGAAGATGGCGGCGGTGGGTACACTCGGTGCGGGTGTTGCCCATGAGCTGAACAATCCCCTCATGGGTATCGTGGGATTTGTGCAACTGTTACTGATGAAAAAGAAAGAAGACGACCCGGATTACCGCTCTCTTAAAAAAATTGAAGCTCAGGCACAGCGGTGCACCCGGATCATACAGAGTCTCCTTACCTTTACGGAGAAGGAAACAGGTACCATTGAATTTCGTCCAGTCAATCTCAATGAGGTGGTGGATGCCTGTTTGGCACTTGTTGAAAACCAGCTTCAAAGCTCCCGCATTGAGGTAAAAAAGCAACTGCAACCGGATATGCCTGAAATATTCGGAGACTTTGCGCGCCTTCAAGAGGCGTTTGTAAACATCATATCTAATGCGAAAAATGCCATGCCTTCTGGCGGCACCTTGGAGATAAAAACTTACTTTACCAATGGAAAGGCATGTGTTTCTTTCAGAGACACGGGTAAAGGAATCGCTCCTGAAATATTGCCCCGCATTTTCGAGCCGTTTTTCACCACAAAAGAGAACTGGGAAGGAGTCGGCCTGGGACTGGCCATAACCCACCGAATTGTGGAAGATCACAAAGGCCGCATAGCCGTGGCAAGCAAGGTGGGAGAG
>JAJRZV010000071.1 GCA_024275095.1 bacterium
CTTTGAGAATATGGCGGAAGGGGTTTGTGTTGCAGGGCACGCTCAACGTGTTACCCTGGACGTCCCATCCACTTTCGGACAGGACAGCGCTTCAGAACGTATTTATAAAATCAATTTCTATTTCTGAAATCTGTATGAACAACACATCTGTTCTGCAGGTGTCACGTATGCTTGAGCAGTATTTAAACACAAAAAAGTTTTCATTTTTGAAGTATACTTGACAAAAAAAATTGACCTGAATTAACTTTTCGGTCATAATTACATCCTCAATCATGAAGAAGGGAGAGTATAGCTATGATTTTGATGGACTTTAAGTGTGGTTGTTGATGTTTCTTTTGAATAAAAAACCCCCAATATTGGGGGTTTTTTATTTTTACAAAAACTCAAGGGGGGGTGATAGAAATGACGGCACTCGGAAGGCACTTGATACTTGAATTGAGGGATTGCAACCCAGAACGTCTTAACGACCTCCCCTTTATCGAACGGGTGATGCTTGAAGCTGCACGGCGGGCCAATGCCACTATTCTTTCTCACCAGTTTCGTCGTTTTGAACCCCAGGGAGTCAGCGGCATTGTTATCATTGCGGAAAGTCATCTTGCCATACATACATGGCCGGAATATGGATACGCAGCAGTGGATGTATATACCTGTGGTGAAACCCTGAGACCGGAAGTGGCTGCTGCTCACCTTGTGAAAGCACTGGAATGCAGCAGGCCTTATGTTATATCCATCAAGCGAGGATTGCTTGAGGATAATACGGTAGCAAGACCCCAGGAAATCATAAGGCTGGACGAGCAAGGGCTGGGCGGTGAAAAAGGTGTGGCACAAACTGTTCTTTGACTCCGTAGCCACGGGCTTCGGTTATTTCTATTCAATCAATAAAGAAGTGGCATCTGTACAAACACCTTTCCAGCATGCGGAAATTTTTGAACTGGAATTCTTTGGACGTTCGTTGGTGCTTGATGGAAAGATCCAATCTACGGAGAAGGACGAGTTCATTTATCATGAAGCCCTGGTACATCCTGCTATGCTTTCGCACCCTTTTCCTCAAACAGTGCTCGTTATAGGAGGGGGAGAAGGTGCTACTCTTCGTGAGGTTCTGCGGCACGAAAGCGTTAAACAGGTGGTAATGGTGGACATTGACGAGCAGGTGGTGAACCTGTGCCGCGAACATCTGGGAATTATGCATCAGGGGAGTTTTGACGACTCGAGGGTGCAACTGGTTTTCGACGATGCACGGAAATTTCTCGAGAGAAGCAGAGACAACGAATATGACGTAATTATTATGGATTCTACAGATCCTCTGGAGGAGGGGCCGGCTTATCTCCTTTTTACAGTCGAATTTTACAGTATCGTTGCACGTAAACTCAGCGATCAAGGCGTTATGGTAGTACAGTCTAATTCGGCAGCAGTGGTTGAGACCGACTGTTTTACTGCACTTAATAGAACCCTTCGGGAGGTTTTCCCCCACGTGGTTGCTTATTCGGCTTTTATTCCCGCTTTTGGGTTGGACTGGGGATTCAATATGGCCTCTCGTTATCCTCTTATAAACGAACTGGAATCCACAGAGGTGATGAATCGGATGAAACGCATTAAAGGGGATTTGAGATACCTTGATGAAGTGACGTTCAACCGCATGTTTGCTTTGCCCAAAGATACACGGGAATTACTGGCCCGTGAGGATCGCATTATTCGGGACAGCCAGCCGCTTTACGTTCGATAACTTCACACCTCGTTGTTGCCTTTGCTTTTGAATCCTTACGGTGTGGAGTCCGAAATTGTTGTAATTACCCCAGGGGGTATTTTGAATAAATTTTCAGAATTTGGAACGATAGAAAACGGGGTGCTGACAGTAACGGTTTTGGTTGACATAAAGCATGCCCCCTTTAATAATAACAGCCACCTGTTGATTTTTTAGAGATCAGGGCGAGCGGGAGGTGTCGGTAGAAGTCAAAATATTTAAATTTTGATAAATGTAAAACCTTTCCGAACCTTTACGAAGGAGTAGAGGGATGCCAGATCAGGTGAAAAGATTGAGCGTGATATTTATTCTGGTAATCAGCGCACTTGTAATAGTGCGGTATCTCCTTATTCCCCCGACTTTTGGAAAGTTGGGACACTACAGGGCCAGAGCCTTGGAGGATGCAAAGGCGCTTCCTGTAAAGTACGCGGGTAGGGAAGCGTGTCTGGAATGCCATGATGACGTGGGGGATGCCCTTGGAAAATCGTATCATCGAGGTCTTTCGTGTGAGGTTTGTCATGGTCCTGGAGCAAAGCATGTGAAATCTGAAGGAGATGTCGAACTGGTTGTTCCAGGAAAAAGGAAAGATTGCCTGCGTTGCCATCAATTTCTTTCGTCGAGACCTACAGGGTTTCCTCAGGTAGATCCTCTCCAGCACAACCCTGTAAAACCCTGTATCACCTGTCACGACCCTCACGAGCCCGGGCCGCCCCGGGCTCCTGCAGATTGTTCAGGATGTCATACCACCATTGCCAAGATAAAGGGTGTATCCCGGCATGTGTCATTAAAGTGTGAAACGTGTCATACGACAAAAGCACAGCATAAATTAGACCCCAGAAAGTTTCGGGCATCCATACCCGCAGAAAGAGAATTCTGTGGAAAATGTCATGCTAAAAAAGCAAAGGGCTCCTCTGATATTCCACAGGTTGATATTCGTCTTCACGGTGGAAGGTACCTGTGCTGGGAATGTCACAATCCTCACAATCCTCAAGGAGAGTAACAATGAAGAAAGAAAAGAATACCATCAAGAGGAGAGAGTTTCTGAGGAAATTGGCGGAAGGAGCTTCTGCAGCCGGGTTGCTGTGGCTGTTGCCTGAGGGTATTGCCTACGGGGTCTTTGTGTCGGAACATGCCGGTGAAAACGCCGAACACTATTACGGTATGGGGATTTATGTGGATCGGTGCATCGGCTGTGGAAAGTGTGTAAACGCGTGCAAGAACGAGAACAATGTGCCGCGCGAGCCGTTCTTTTTCCGTACGTGGGTCGAACGGTATGTGATTTTCGAGGATGGAGAGGTAAAAGTTGATAGTCCTGCAGGGGGTGCCGAAGGGTTTCCGCCCCTGGATTCAGAAAAAACAAACAAGCCTGTGATAAAGTCGTTTTTCGTGCCCAAACTCTGCAATCACTGTGATAATCCCCCGTGTGTTCAGGTGTGCCCTGTGGGAGCCACGTTTAAATCGCCCGAAGGGGTGGTTCTGGTTGATGCAGATTATTGCATTGGGTGCAGATACTGCATCCAGGCGTGCCCCTATGGGGCCAGGTATCTCAACCCTCAAACAAAGACCGCGGATAAATGTACTTTCTGTTATCACCGATTGGCGCGCGGTTTCCTGCCGGCGTGCGTGGAGATCTGCCCGACAAGAGCAAGAGTGTTTGCAGACTTGAAAAAACGGAGCAATCCCCTTCAACGGCTCATGCGTCTTGCCGAGGTGCACACCCTCAAGCCTGACCTTAATACCGAACCGAAAGTGTATTATGCGAACCTGGATGGGGAGGTAAGGTAAATGGAACAATTGATTCATCAACTTTATTCGGCTCTCCAGAATGTAACGGGTTTCATCTATCCGAACGAGATCGAACTTCAATGGAGCATTCTCATCGTTATATACCCGTATATTACAGGGCTCGTCGCAGGTGCTTTTATTCTCGCATCTCTAGTGAAGGTGTTTAATGTTAAAGAGGTGAGTCCTACTTACAGATTGTCTTTGCTCACAGCCCTTGCTTTTCTTATTGTAGCCCCTCTTCCGCTGCTGGCACACCTTGGGCACATGGAGCGCTCGTACGAGATATTCCTTACCCCTCACCTGAAATCAGCTATGGCCGTGTTCGGGTTTGTGTACCTGTGGTACTTGATGGTGGTTTTGCTTTTGGAAATATGGTTTGATTATCGAAAGGACATGATCGAATGGGGTAATCAGTCAAGAGGATTGAAAAAGCTCTTTTACCGGTTTCTGGTCTTGTTTTCCAAGGACACCTCTTCCGAAGCCCTCGCGTTTGATAAGAAAGCCGTAAGGGTGATCACCATAATCGGGATTCCCTCGGCGTTTTTATTACACGGTTACGTGGGATTTATATTCGGCTCGGTCAAGGCCAATCCGTGGTGGAGCAGTGTTCTTATGCCTGTGGTATTTCTTTTCTCGGCCATTGTTTCAGGAATCGCTCTTGTCCTGCTGCTTTACATGATTGCAACAATGCTCAGGGGTGAGAAGCTGGACATGCGATGTCTGGACAGGCTCGCTGACTTCCTCTTTTATTCTATTATTGTAGATTTTTCCCTTGAAATGCTGGATTTCATACACCGCCTTTATCAATCAGAAGAATCAATAAAAATTATCTCCCAGATGGTGAGCAGCCGTTTGTTCGTCAGCCTTATAGTAATACAGATTTTAATTGGTACGCTCGTA
The DNA here is from genome assembly GCA_024275095.1 of bacterium. GTDB lineage: Bacteria > JAJRZV01 > JAJRZV01 > JAJRZV01 > JAJRZV01 > JAJRZV01. The sequence continues at coordinate 4,427 of JAJRZV010000071.1, forward strand.
CCGCTTGGGACCCTGTTTTTCATAAAGATTACGTCCCTGAACGAGGAGCTGCGGCGCTTGCTGTATTTTCTTTCAGCAATTCTCGTGCAGATCGGAATTTTCAGCACGCGCTGGAATGTAGTGATCGGTGGCCAGCTTTTTTCAAAAAGCTTCAGAGGGCTTACAGTGTATAAAATGGAACTGCTTGGAGTTGAAGGATTGCTGGTTGGTATAGCCTTTCTCGTTCTCCCTTTTATAATTCTTTACGTGCTCATGCGGATTTTACCGCCGTGGTCTTCGCCCGGTCCCGGTGCTGACGAAAATTCTTCTAAACAACTGCAACCTCAGACACAACCGTGAGGAGGAGTAAATAATAATCATGTGAGGATGAACATGAATCCTCAAAACCCGGATAATCCAGAAGGAGTAGAGCAGCCGACCAGAAGATCCCTTCTCACGTGGGTTATCCTTTTTTTTACATCCCTGTCAGCTCTGATAATAGGTGTTCCTTTACTGCGCTTTCTTTTTCCCCCTGAGAGAGTGATTGAAAAGAGGGGCAGAAAAACATTCGTTGCGCGGATAAAAGATATTCAGAAAGGTCGAGCGAAGACTGTGTTGTATGAGAACTCCCCTGTGTTGCTCATAAACTATGGGGGAAGTATCAGAGCTGTTTCTGCCATATGTACACACATGGGATGTTTCCTGAGATGGGATGACCGCGCGGGTCAGATCAAGTGCCCCTGTCATTATGCAGCTTTTGATATAGACGGAGAGGTTCTTTCCGGTCCGCCGCCGAGACCTTTGAAAACATTCAAGGTTGAGGTGACTCACGGGAAAATATTTATAGTTAAAGATTGATGACTATGATACCCGGAAATAGTCTTTTAAATAATAATATCAGAAAAAGGGTTAAGAGCTTCTTTTCTCAACGCGTAAGAGTGGACCTGGATAATTATGTGGGAATATCACTGATTATTCTTTTCATTGTCCAGCTGCTTACAGGGCTGGGTCTGTCTCTTTATTACCAGCCTTCTCCTACGGAGGCTCACGAAAGCTTAAAATTTATAATGAATGAGCTCCCTTTTGGCTGGCTTATCAGAAGTATCCATTACTGGGCTGCACATATGTTCCTGTTTATCGTTCTCGCCCAGCTCATCGCAAAAATGCTCAGAAGAAAGTTTTCCATGACGTACTCGAATCCCTGGATCGTTGGTTTGATTTTGAGCATTTTTGCCGCCGCCTGGTTTATCACCGGAGAACTTTTGAGCTGGAGCAACAATATTTTCTGGGAGGTTGATCTTCTGACCGGAGAACTCAATGGAATTCCATTCATAGGAAAGTACATACGGCTTTTTATACGAGGTGGAGAAGCTGTCGGATATTCCACTTTAACCCGTTTCTACGTATTCCACATTCTTTTCTTTTTACTCATATGTGTTCCACTCGGTATTTACCATGTCTATTCTGCTTTAAAGCACAGGCTTGTTACCTTTTCTGAAACTCGGGAAGGTAGAGTGCTTTCAGCGTATGTGCTCTCTATTGATACTTTGATAATCATGTTCCTCATTTTTTCTGTACTCATGGGCGTGTCCGTGTTTCTGCCTCGAGAAATTCCGGAGCTTGCAGACCCGGCCAAGGTGCCGGATGTGATCAGCATCAGCTGGTATATTTACCCTTTCTATAAATTTTACACATTGATTCCTGCAAAAATCTTATTTCTAAATCGAGTAACAGTATTTTCTATTTGTATTCTTGTTGTTGCTGGTTTGTATTTTAGCCTGCCGTATATATATTCCTCTACGCGTAACGCATGGAAAAAAGTTGCTTATGCCTGTGTGGTGGGGTTCACGGGACTCTATGTGATAACGGTGATATGGAGATTGTTGCGATGATAGAGTGGATGATGGCATTGGTGCTCATCGCTTCACCCTCGCCGGTGAATTCGTGCAGGACGTGTCACGGGGGTGAAAGTTACCTTGATGCGAAAAGTGTACACGCCAAATTGTTTGGTTGTACCGAATGCCACGGAGGTGATTCATCTATCCTCACCCGCAAGGCCATGAGCCCGGCCAAAGGGTTCAAAAAAATTCGCAACAAAAAAGATATTGCATACCTGTGTGCCCGCTGTCATTCAGATGTGGAGAAGATGCTCCCTTACGGAGAATTTATTGATGAGTTCAGAATTTACAAAACCAGCAAACACGGTGTTTTGCTTTTTCGAAAAAATGATCAAAAGGTAGCAGTATGTACGGATTGCCACAATGTCCACGACATCAAAGGAGCCGACGATCCCTCTTCGTCGGTGTATCCATTTAATGTACCCAACACGTGTGGGAAGTGTCACTCTGATGCTGAATATATGAAGGAGTATAAAATCCCTACGGACCAGTTTGAGGGTTATATCCAGAGTGAACACGGCATTCTTCGAATGCAGAAAAAGGATTTAAGGGCTCCTGGTTGTCCTGAATGTCATGGTGTCCATGGCGCGCGTCCTCCAGCGGTTAAAGAAATTCACGAAGTGTGTGGAAGGTGTCACAAAGCACAGGATGAGTATTTTAAACAAAGCCCCCATGCTAATTTCTCAGAAGCATTGAAGGGATGCGAAGGATGTCATGGTAACCACAAGATTGTAAAACCAGACCACAATATTCTTGTCAGTGAAGTTGCAGGTGAGGGCAAGGGATGCCTGGGATGTCATTCGCCTGAAAGTAAAGAGGAAAAACTAGGCAAGGAGTTGCGAGATATGCTTGTAAAGGCGGAACAGGTTGTTGGACTGGCACTCAACAACATAGAGAGGGCGCGTTCCAAAGGTTTCGAGGTGGACGAGGAGATGGTAAAGCTGAAAGAAGCACGCGGATTCGTTGTGGAGGCTCTTACGGTTATTCATTCGTTGAACAGGGAGCTCGTGTGGGAATATACACAGGATGCTGTTGTGGCAGCGGAAGACATCAATGACCTGGTAAAGGCGAAACTTATTGAGTGGAGAGATCGGCGTGTAATGTTCGTGTTCAATATTTTTGTTTTCGCTGTTTCGGCTGTGCTCCTTTTTATACGACGACGTAGAAGGATCAGGGAGGAGGTCTGATGGGATTTAAGAACTGGCTTTTGAGAAGAAAACTTCTGCTGAAAGTGTTGAATGTGATCGGCATTCATGTGCCTGTAGATCGCAAGGACATTCTCCATTTTTCTCCCAGGTTTCTCACCACACTTGGTGTGTTGTTTATAATCTTTATTGTAGGAGCCCTGGCGTTTTTAAAGTTCAGCACGAGCCCGTACTTTTGTGGCATGTGCCATATTATGAAACCGTATTATCAGGCCTGGAAGAACTCTTCTCACAATTTTGTGCCATGTGTTGATTGCCACTATCCGCCAGGATTCGCAGAGGAGTTCAGAGGCAAGATCCAGGCATCTGTCCAGGTGTTTAAATACATTACGCGAACTTACAGCACGAAGCCTTATGCTGAAATAGAGGATGCCAGTTGCTTGAGAAAGGGCTGTCACAACAAGCGCCTGCTGGAAGGAAAGGTGACGTTCAAGAAGGGTATTATTTTTGATCACAAGCCTCACCTTATGCAGATCAGGCGAGGGCGGAAGCTCAGGTGCACTTCGTGCCATTCTCAAATTGTGGTCGGTTCTCACATTGCAGTGACGGAAAGTGTTTGTTTCATCTGTCATTTTAAACCGGAAAGTGACGGCTCAACCCCGAAAATTGCAAAGTGTACAATCTGTCACACACCTCCCAAAAAGGAGATTGAACTGGCGGGTATCTCTTATAACCACGAGGACTTTGTAAACAGGGGTGTTGCGTGTACTAAATGTCATTTTAAAATCATCCAGGGCAACGGGGACGTTCCCAAGGAGATGTGTCTTACCTGTCACGGTGAACCGGAAAAACTGGAAAAGTATAATGATCACGCACTTATTCATGACACCCACGTAACCAAGCACAAGGTGGAATGCTTCCAGTGTCATACGGATATTACCCACCGCGTTTCCACGAACATCATGGTGTTAAAAAATGATTGTTCCTCGTGTCATGCAAACATGCACGATGCCCAGAAAAATCTGTACGCGGGTACTGGCGGCAAGGGTGTGGAAAATATGCCTTCGCCCATGTTTATTGCGAAAGTGGATTGTACGGGATGTCACATAAATCCACAGTCAAACGGACATTTCTCATTTAGCGAGAGCACCATGGAACCAGCAGAAGCTGCCTGCCTGAATTGCCACGGCACGGATTACGAAGGGGTGGTGGAAGAGTGGGAAACCACCGTTAAAGAGGAACTGAAGGCTTTCGAAAAAGTATACGCGCAGACAAAAAGAATTCTAAGGGGAAGAAAACTGACGGCGAAGCAGAAGAAAGCACTGGAAGAAGCTATTTATAATTACAACCTTGTGAAGTGGGGAAAGGGTGTCCACAACGTAGAATATGCCACTGCCCTGCTCCAGCATGCCCGGGACACGCTGCGTAAGCTTGTTAAGGGTCAGTAAATTTATTTTACCCACGCAATCACGCGTGCCGGCGAGCCGCTTCCGCCTTTTACAGGAAGAGGAAATACACACACAAAAGCTCCGCGCGGGGGCAGATCGCCGGGAATAAAGAGATTTTCTATGATGATACGGTCGTAACCGAGTACAACTTTGTGAGCTGAAAAATCCTGAGATAGACCCGGGTCCAGGCTGAGTGTGTCTATCCCGATACCGTAAACTTTACGGCCTTTTACAAGAATTTCTGCCGCTTCTTTGCTTACGCCTGGAAAGTGCATTATGCCTTTTTCGTCCTGGTTAAGGTAGGTTTTGGGGTTTTTCCACTTTTCAGACCACCCGGTGTTCACAAGCACAAAGGAACCCCTCGGAATATGACCGTACCGGCTCTCAAATTTTTCCACGTCGGAGATGGAAAGCGCGTAATCAGATGATTGTTTTACACTGTCGCGTATGTCCAGCACGACAGCCGGACCACAAAGATGGTCAATTTCCAGTTTGTCCACCTCCCGGCCTTCTTCCAGAAAGTGTGATGGGGCATCTATGTGTGTGCCTGTGTGTTCGCTCATGGTAATGGTATGCATGGTGTATCCGTCCCGTGCGAGTGTTTTGTATTTGGTGAGTGAGAATGGAATTCCACCCGGGAAATAAGGGATGCCGTTTTCCAACGTGTGTGTAAGGTCTATCATGCGATAATCGCGTTGAAGCACCTGCCAGGGTTCCTTGCTGGAGCAGGCGGATGCAATAGCGAGCGTTAAAATTAGCGCGAGTGCCATTAAATGTATTTTCTTCATCAAGCCATCCTCGGGTTGAGCAGTTCTCCGCCGATAACATGAAGATGAAGGTGAAACACGGTCTGACCCGCATCTTTCCCTGAATTGATGACAAGCCGATATCCGGACCTGTCCACACCTTTCAACTGAGCCACCTTTTTGCCGGCAAGGAGAAGTTTGCCCAGCAGGGCTGGATCGTCCGTTTCTTCGATTCCCGTGATGTGAGCCTTTGGAATGACCAGCGTGTGTACCCGAGCCTGGGGGTTAATGTCTTCAAAGGCAAAGAAATCTTCATCTTCGTATACTTTTGTTGATTCCAGCTCGCCCCTTACGATTTTGCAAAATATGCATTCAGCAGATGCCATGGGTCCACCTCCTGAGTCAATTTTCTTTTTTTGATGATTCTTTACGCCTGCCGTATCTGCTTTTCAAGTGTTTCAGGACTTCATTGAACGGAATATCTGCCCACACAAGAGCCATGAGTATGAAAAATAAAACATCAGCGGCCTCCCATATAATTCCGTCACGGTTGCCCTGAGAGAGGGCTTCTGTGAATTCTTCTGATTCTTCTACAACCTTAGCAGATATGGCTTCGCGGCCTTTCTGAAACAGACGGGCTGTATAGGAACCCTCGGGTTTCGTTTGCTTGCGCTGGCGGAGGAGCTCCTCCAGGACTTCAAGGAACGGTGTTCCTGGAGGCTCGTTTTCACGGCGGTAAATATCTGTGAAAAAGCAGGTGGAATTGCCTGTGTGACATGCAGGGCCAGTCTGTTCTACTTCATACAGAAGCGTGTCTCCGTCACAATCCAGTTTTATCCCGACAATTTTTTGCACGTGTCCGGATGCTTCGCCCTTTTTCCACAGTTTTTTCCTGGAGCGGGACCAGTAATGAGCAAAGCCCGTTTCAAGAGTTTTGTTCAGGGCTTCTTCATTGGCGTAAGCAACCATGAGCACCTTGCCCGTCAGGTGATCCACCGCAACAACGGGCACCAGACCGTTGGAATCAAATCGTATGTTTTTTATTGTTTTGTCTGTTGAACTCATAGCCTCACCACCACTCCTTTTTCTCTCAGGTACTGTTTCACTTCGCTGATGCGGAGCTCACCGAAATGGAACACACTGGCAGCCAGCACTGCGTCTGCACGTCCTTCCACAAGTCCCTCATAAAAATGGTGAAGCGTACCCACTCCGCCTGAGGCAATAACCGGGATGGTGACGCTGCTCGATACCGTACGCGTGAGTTCAATATCGTAACCTTCCTTGGTTCCGTCTCTATCCATGCTCGTGAGAAGTATTTCTCCGGCTCCCAGTTCTTCCACGCGCATGGCCCATTCCACCGCGTCTATGCCTGTGGGACGACGGCCTCCGTGCGTGTACACCTCCCACCCACCCTCTCTGCGGCGCCTTGCATCAATGGCTACCACAATGCACTGGCTTCCGAAAATTTCGCTAGCTTTTTTCACAAGCTCTGGATTCTGGACAGCAGCGGTGTTGATGCTGACCTTATCAGCTCCTGCCAAAAGCATTTCCCTGATGTCTTCTACGGTTCGAATTCCACCCCCCACCAGTAATGGCACAAAAACCCTTTCGGCGGTACGTTGTACCACATCAACCATTGTTTTTCTGCCTTCGCTGGAAGCGGTAATGTCCAGAAAACATATCTCATCTGCACCCTCTCGATCATACAGGCTTGCACACTCTACGGGATCGCCGGCGTCCCGGATGTTGACGAACTTAATTCCCTTAACGACCCTTCCAGCGTCTACGTCCAGACACGGGATGATGCGCTTGGCAAGAGGCATGGTCAGCCTTCCAAGATTTTCTCGAGGGATATTTTACCTTCATAAACCGCTTTCCCTATAACCACTCCCATGAGCTTGGGATGATTCATGGACCGCAGAATTGCAATGTCTTTCTCCGAGGCCACGCCGCCTGCAGCAATAACGGGAAAGGGCGACATGTCAAGGATGCGGCACAGCCTTTCTGTGTTGACACCCTGGAGTGTTCCATCCTTTGTGACATCCGTGTGCAGGACCGCGTGGATTGGGAAACCACTGAACATTCGAAAAGCCATGGCAGGTGTAAGCGCTTCGTCACCTGTCCATCCTGATGTTACGACTGTATTTTCACGCGTGTCTATGCTCAATATGATTTTTCCGGGGAATTCCCTGGTGATTTTTTTAAAGCGGTCAAAGGCTTTAAATGCGAAGGACGATACCATCACGTAATCTATTCCTGCATTTAAATAGTCACGTATATGGCTTTCATCTCTTAAGCCGCCGCCTGTTTGGATCTCGCATCTCACGGCCGAGCGTATGGCATTTACAACCCCGGTGTTAACGGGATGTCCCCTGAAGGCTCCGTCCAGATCAACAATGTGGATGCGACGTGCTCCGGCTTTTTCGAACCAGCGGGCAATTTCCACGGGATCACGGTCGTAAAATGTAACCCTGCTTTTTTCCCCCTGGAAGAGGCGTGCGACGCGTCCTTCGAAAATATCGATGGCCGGGATAATCAGCACGGTCCCCAGGTGATAAAGTTTTCTAAGATTTTGAGCCCCGCTTTTTGACTCTTTTCTGGGTGGAATTGAAACGCAACAACGTTATCACGTGCCATGGCCGAAGGAAAGTTAATAGTGTATTCTGTAAACGCAAGCACGTCTTCTTTGTTTGCACTTGCACAATAGTAAGAGTGAACAAAGTAGAAAAAGGTCCCATCAGGTAGATCTTTGAGGACAGGATGCTCATGTTGGAAATATACGCTGTTCCAGCCCATGTGAGGAATTTTCCCTACTCTTTCTGGAAACCGTACCACCTTTCCATAAAAATACCCGAATCCGGTGTGGTGCCCGAATTCTTCGCTTTCTTCCATAAGGAGCTGGAGTCCCAAGCATATGCCAAGAAAAGGCTTCCCTTTTTTAATAAAGTCCTGCGTTGCTTCCCACAACCCGTCCTTTTTTAAATTGTGAACCGCATCCCTGAAGGCTCCTACGCCAGGCAGTATCAGCGCATCCGCACGTAAGATGTCTTCTGCTCTTCCGCTGATGCGAACGTTGCCTCCCACCGCCTCCACGGCCTTGAGAACACTTTTAAGATTGCCCATGCCGTAATCTACAACGACGATATCTTTCACTCCTCCCTCAACCTCCCTTTCGTAGATGGCACGCCTTCACTGCGGGGATCAATGCTCACGGCTTCACGAAGGGCTCTGGCAACAGATTTGAAAATACTCTCTGCTACATGATGTGGATCACGCCCCTTTTTAGGGTAAATGTGCAGCGTGAGTTTGGCGTGTGTGGTTAAAGCGGTGAAAAAGGACTCCAGAAGAACTAAAGGGAAGTTCCCGGCGCTCAGGCTTCCAGGCTGAAAGTCAAGTATTAAGTAGGGCCTTCCACTAACATCGACAGACGAGAGTGTAAAGGCTTCATCCATTGGAACCGCTGCCCAGCCGTATCGTTGAATTTTCTCTCTTTTCCCGAGTGCCTGGTCCAGGGCCTGGCCCAGGGTAATTCCCACGTCCTCGACCGTGTGATGAAAATCTACGGTAACATCACCTTCTGCCTTTATCACCATGTCAAATCCTCCATGACGTGAGAAGAGTTCGAGCATGTGGTTGAAGAAGGGGATGCCGGTTTCAATTTCATATTTTCCCTTTCCATCCAGATTGAGAGCCACCCGGATGATGGTTTCTTTAGTTTCTCGGGTTATGGTGGCGTTTCGCATGCCATTCTCCTCCTTTTGTTCAGTTATAAAAGTGCAGTATTCATCTTGCCACAGTATAATAAAATAAATGAGCAAAATTCTACGGGTATTAATAGCTCTGGGGATTGTTTTTATAAGCTACTTTGTGATCGCAAATTACCTTTCCTATCGATCTGTGACAAAGCAAACGTACGCCACTGTAAAGTTGTTTTATAAGCGGTTCAGTCCCGAAATCGCGGTGATTAAAAGAGCATATACGTTTGTAAACCGGAAAAAGCAGGCTTTGGGGATTTTCAGGCGTGAACACTTTGTAGCGGTGAATGGTGTTGTAACGGTGGGGTTCAAGCTTTCAAATATGCAGGTTGGTTTTTCGAAGAGAGATTCAGAAAAATACGTTTTAAAGGTAACTCTTCCCGCTCCAGAGGTGCTCACCGTGAGCATTAAGGAAGTGCTCGATCCCACCGGAGCCCTTGCAGCTCCTGAAGAGTACAATGCTGTCATTCAAGCGGCCATTCAGAACTTCAAAGCTCGAGCCCTCAGACCGGGCAATGTGCTTCTTGCCTACTCGGTTGTCAGGCGCCAGCTGGAGACCGTCTTTCGCGAAATTTTCCCGGCTGAACATCTTCGAATTGAATTTATTGCTCCAGGCGTGAAGTTTCAGGGGGATAAGGTCATAAAAATTAATAGATGAAGGTGCAAGGAAAAACATGGTCACGAATTTATATTGTACTTTTACCTGTTCTTTTATTATGTTTTCTCGGCGTTTGGTCTGCATTTAATCATGTTCTCAAGGTTGCGGTAGAGGATCACATCCGTGAGGCAATCGTTCACTCTTCCTCTTTCTTTCATACCCTCAGGTACGGGATGGATACCACGATGTGTTTTGACCAGGAGTTGAGAAAGATATTTCCACTGTATCGGGAAAGCAATGCATTTGCCTGTTTCCGTGTAAATGCAGAGATTGTGGGAGGCTTTGATTTTTCGCGAATAGAGATAGAATCCAATGTAAGCACCTGGAAGAACCTGCTGGATCCATTCTATCAGAAGGAAATTACTGTACGCATTCCTCCCCCTGAGGTGGTGAGTGTGAACGGCATCAGTTACGAAATGCTTTACGCCAAAAACTGGAAAGAATTTCCCTTTCTCGAAAGAGCCAGATTTTTACAGATCGTGGAAAAGCGTCTTAGGGAAAAAGCGGTGGAGATGGGTCTTTTAAAGGACACGGCAGAATATTTTGCTGCTTTTATAACTGAGCTTGGTGCAGTTTACGGTGTGCGCGTAAAGGTCGCGGTTCAGGAGGGTTCATCATCTCCTTGATTTTCTTCTTTTCTGAGAAGGCCGGTGATTTTAACCCCCAGCGCCCCGATTTCGAACAATATTAAAAGAGGCACGGCCAGGCTGATCTGGGTAAAGACATCGGGCGGGGTTAATATTGCGGCAAGGGTGAACACAGCCACCGCAGCATAAGGTCTGAAACGCTTTATGTCTTCATAAGAGATTATTCCCAGTGTGCCCAGAAGAATCATAACCACGGGTGAGAGGAAGGCCACGCCGAAGGAAAAAGCCAGCGTGAATACAAATGACAGATACTCACGTATGGAAATCATGGGATTCAGAAAATTTCCAGAGAATGCTCCTATGAGAAACCGAAGTCCGTATGGGAGCACCACAAAATAAGAAAAAGCGGCACCTGTGAGAAAGAGAATTGCGGAAGGGATAAGTACTGCAATGGTGTAGACCCGTTCGTGGCGGTAAAGCCCGGGTGCTACAAAAGCCCATATTTCGTAAAGTATTATGGGAGACGAAATAAAAAAACCTGCGATAAGGCTTACTTTGAGGTATGTAAGGAAAGCCTCCGTCGGTTTGATAAAAACGACTTTTGCATCAGGGAATGATTGCTGGTAAGGTGCTACCAGCCATTTGAGAATCCATTCGGAAAAAACATACGAGCCTATGGCCGCGATGGCTACAGCAGCAAGACATACTAAAATGCGACGCCGAAGTTCTTCCAGGTGTTCTGTAAGGGGCATCTCAAGAGTATCATCATGAGCACCTGTGTCTGACCTGGTGTGAGTGGATTCGTCACTCATTCGTTTTCAGAATCTCCGGAGTTGTCTTGGGTATTTGCAGGTGTTTCAGGTTCCTTTTTAAATTCTTCTTCCAGTTTTTTACGTTCCTCTTCCAGCGAAGCACGCAGTTCTTCGGCTTCTATTGTTTCCCTGAAGTCTTCCGCAGCTTTTCTGATTTCTCCCAACGCCCGGCCAATGGCCCTTGCAATTTGTGGGAGCCTTCGCGGCCCCACAACGAGCAGGGCAATAAGAAGTATAACCAGTATCTCCTGGAATCCGATTCCAAACACGCGTCAGCGCTTCTCCAGGAGCTTTTTCAGGCGCTCCTGTTCTTCTTTTGTGAATTCTTCGGCTTTTTTCTTCGTTTCGGTGCTTTTGTCTTTGATGATTTTTTTACCTTTTTTCAGTCCAGACTTTTTGAGGTCTTCCACCGATTTCCTCAACTTTTTCACCGCCTCCTTGCTTTCACGTGTAAACATGCTTGAGACCCATTTCCTGGGTTTGATCTCGAGTGCCCCCTTTTTCACCCGCACGTTGAAAAGGGAAAAGAAGATGACGATCAATACAATGACTATTATGGCTCGAATGAAGGTCTTCATCAGATAGGTATTGTGTCACTTCGGAGAGGAGAATTTCAACAAATATTATATTTCCCGCCGGCCCTATCCCTGATCCTCCCGGCGCGCAAGCAACGCGCGCGCCGGGGAGGCCTGCGCCTCTGGAAAATGCGGTTGTTGTTAAGTTTCTTCACAACACAGCTCACCACTGCACGCCACTCATCCTGCATATCACCACCAACAACTCTATCCACACAACATAAATAAACACATTCCCGCACTTCGCATAAAAGGTCTTTTTTCCTCTTCCCACCGTCCCTGTCAAATATCCCTCCCTGTCTATCTTCTTGTACCTGCCAGAAGGGCCCACTATCGCTGTCACCCCCTTGTTCGTGCTTCTCACAAGACAAACTTCATTTTCTATCGCCCTCACCAACCCATATTCAAAATGCTGGATCTTGCCCCATCCCCCACCAAACCACACATCATTTGATATATTCACTATAAAATCCGCTCCATCCTTTACAGCTTCCTGAACCCCCTCGGGAAAAAGCACCTCCCAGCAGATAAAAACACGGAGAATTTGAGCCCGTTTAAATCGAAAAATTTTCTTCCGTTCTTTTCTGCCGTAAATTCTTCCACCTGCCTCCTCTTCCCTATCATCCTGTTAATAATACCTATTCTCTTCACAAATCCTCCCAGGGGTGTGTATTCACCAAACGGAACAAGTCTCCTCTTGCGCTCAAAGTACAGCTCTCTTCCTATCATGTACACGGCAGAGCTGTACATAACCCCGGGACCCTCATTCAATATCGTCCCTGCAATAATTGATACGTCGTAATATAAGGTCAGCTCTTCCATGTGCCTTCTCTCTTCCTTCTTCATATATTGTGGATATGGATATTTACGGGACAGGAGATATGACCGGAAGCAGTGGGTGGTGGGAGCACTTTTATCAGGTGAGGGCAGGCCCATAAGTATGACGGTGGATGAGGGATCAAGAGTTGACCATCGGGTATTTCTCGAGCGGGTGGATGAATTTCAGGGGCGATTTCCACTGGTTGGGGAGGTATGCTGGGTGGCGGACAAGGGGATAGGGACGCGAGAGGTGATAGAGGAACTGAAGAAAAGAGGATTCAAATACATATTTGGGATAATGGAAGGATATACTCAGGGATACCCTTTCGGTGGAGCAGGTTAAGGTGAGAGTGAAAGACAAAAGTTATCTCTTAAGGCTTCCGCTTAAAGGATTGCGGGTAAAGTATTCACTGCTGTGAGAGTGAGACCGCCATCTTCTTTAATACCTCTGGAGAAAGAAAACTAAATAAACACCCTTTCTTTCCCGGAGAGAGAACTGTGGGGCCAAAAGGAAATCGCGTGCTCACAACACATTGATTTATAAAAACTTTTGGAATGCAACTGTAAAAAATGCTCATTCTCAAAACATTTCCTGAAACACCACCGTCTTGATGCGTGCCTACACCTGAAAATATACCTTAAAACATACCTTCATCAGAAAGGGGGATGCTTTAATTTATTAATTCTTTTTCGCGCACAGTGGACACGCGCGCTTGGATACATGCCTGGCATTCATGCCTGTGCTCGTCATGTTTTCTATCCGTCCATGCACACGGTCCACCGGAAGTGGTGCGCTTGAGGCATTTCACCTCTTATTTTTTCTTTTCCTGTGTCGCTGATGCCAATGCAGTATTCGTCCGATTTTCCTTTACAAAAGAAAAGCACGCTTACCATAATTTCACCAGCTCATACACAGGGAGGGTATCATGTCTATACTCGGCCTTTTTCGGAAGTCGCCGTTCAGGCCCATACAGGAACACATGAAAAAGATTCACGAGTGTGTGCACCTGGTAAAACCTCTTGTAGAGGCTTTTATCAGGGGAAATTATGAAGAAGTTTCCAAATTGGCAAGTGAAATTTACCAGAAAGAACACGAGGCAGACGAAATCAAAAACTCAATCAGGGATAGTCTCCCAACGAGCCTTTTCCTGCCGGTAGACAGGCGCGATCTCCTGGACGTTCTTGCTTCTCAGGATGCCATTGCTGATGTGGCGGAAGATGTGGCGGTACTGGTGAGCCTCAGGAAGTTTACGCCTCCGGAAGACCTCTCGGACATGATTCTCGAACTCTGTGACCGGGTTGTGGCTGTATTTGAAAAGGCTTTTGAAGTGGTAGATCACCTGGACGAACTGGTTGAGACATCCTTTTCGGGAAAGGAGGCAGAAAAGGTGATCAACACAATTAACGAACTTGGGTATCTGGAATGGAAAACCGACAAGTTCCAGATGAAAATTGCCACCAACCTTTACAGCCGCGATGATTTAAAACCTGCGGAGCTTTTGCTCCTGGATAAAATTATTCAAAAAATTGCCGATATATCTAACGCGTCGGAGCGGATGGGTAATCGTTTGAGACTGTTCCTATCGCACTGAGGGGGCTGAAAAATGTCTATGGACCTCATTTATTACCTCGGTATCGCTGCTGCTGTGTACATGGCGTGGAATATTGGGGCAAATGACGTTGCCAATGCCATGGGCACGTCGGTGGGGTCGCGTGCCCTCACTCTCGTGCAGGCTGTAATTTTTGCGAGCTTGTTTGAATTTGCAGGCGCGGTGCTGGTGGGAGCTCATGTTACTCAAACCATCAGAAAGGGCATCGTGGACGTGAGCCTTTTTGCAGGCCGCCCAGATGTTCTTGCAGTGGGCATGTTTTCTGCTCTTATTGCAGCAGGCACATGGCTTTTGGCCGCCACTTACATGGGCCTGCCCGTGTCCACCACTCATTCCATTGTCGGCGCGGTGGCGGGGATCGGCCTTTTCCAGTACGGTTTTGCCGGCGTTCACTGGGGGAAAATCGGCACCATTATCCTTTCGTGGATCATCTCACCTGTCATGGGAGCTCTCATGGGCTTCACCATGTTCACGTTTATCCGCAAGCGAATACTTGCAAGGGAAGACCCTTTGGCAGAAATAAAGAAATACTCACCCTTTTTATTATTTGGTGTGTTTTTTATCATTTCCATGAGCGTGATATTTAAGGGTTTGAAAAACCTCAAACTTGATCTGGACTTCCGCACTGCCGCCATGTATTCAGCCGCTGTTGCTGCTGGGCTTTCCATTGTTTCCGGGGTGCTTGTGCGGCTTATCAGGCCCGGGCAGAACATTGACGAAAACCTCAAGAAAACAGAATACCTCTTTGGTTTCCTTCAGGTGCTCACTGCCTGCTACGTAGCCTTTGCTCATGGGTCCAATGACGTGGCCAATGCTGTTGGGCCGATCGCTGCCATTCAGGCTATCGTGACCACGGGCACCGTGGCCAAACACGTGGAAGTGCCGCTCTGGATTCTATCCATCGGCGGCGTTGGAATCGTGTTGGGTCTTTCTACGTGGGGGTATCGGGTAATGTTCACCATCGGCAAGCGCATAACCGACCTCACACCATCAAGGGGATTTTCAGCGGAAATCTCAGCGGCCACCATCATCCTCGTGTGCAGCAAACTGGGACTTCCCATATCCACCACTCATACAATCGTGGGGAGCGTGATCGGTGTTGGTTTTGCCCGTGGTATCGCTGCACTGGACCTCAAGGTATTGCGCAACATATTTGTATCATGGGCACTTGAAATTCCTGTCACCATTATTCTCGCCGGTGTACTTCACCACTTGATCATGGGCCTGTTCATGTAAAACAGGCAGTTCCGCAGAAACCACAACGATTGTTCGCAGCTAAAAAGTAATATTTCCAGGTTGTTCGGTGATCCTCGACCCTGAACGCCTGCTCAATATGAACCGGTACAGCCGCCTGTACAGGGCATCGCCGTTTCTTGCCAGAGTGTAAATTGTATAAACACCCTGGTAGTAGGGTAATATAAACGCGGTGTCAAATCCGGTCTCCTGCGCCACGGCAAGATAATCAAGCAGTTTTTGCCGGTACGCGTTATTGCTCAGCACGTTTTCGTCGAATTCAATCTCTATCCCGAGTTCGTTTCTACGGCAGAAGCTCATCGTGTCTCTCAGGTTTGCAATGGTACGCTGGTACCGTTCCTGGTAGTAATTGGGTTGAAAAAATGCGTAGTCAAAGCCGTAATCGTGCCATTGTGCTGCTTTCTGACGTGTCCACAGTTCGGTAAATTTGTAACTCTGAGCAGAAATCCAGGTAAACTCGGGTGTTCTTCCGTCAACTTCAAGCGAGTGAATATACGCAGCAATTTGCGGCAGGAGCCTTTCATCTTCTGGCACCTGCGGCCAGATGTTTTCTTCCATCCAGTAGAAACCTCGAAATTGCAGGTTGGAATAGTACTTTTCGTTCCACGTCTTTACGAACTCATTGATGTACCACTTCACGGCAGCGAGCCTGTTAACCTGCCGGCTGAAATTCCAGCCACTGCCAAATGCCTCCTGTCCCGGGTCAGGGTAGGGAATCATTACCATTACCCATGCGTTCAGACCGCAGGAAGCTGCGGCGTTCTGTAGAGCATCAAGCTGGTGGTCTGCATCATGGAACAACCAGTTCAGAAACCACTTCCAGTATTCCTGATTTGATGCTGCACCGGATTGCATGTAATCGTAAATGAACAGATGTTGTGGGTTTGCACCGCTGGTTATGGCTAAAAAGAGAAAGACGTCGAACAATTGAGTGATATTTACCGGGTTCAGGTTTTCATTCACTGGGACAAGATAGGGAAGGAAATAATCCTTGCTCCATGTACGGAGTTCACATGTTTGCTGGTCGCAATCGCTACCCGCATAAATAAGCACCATGTCGTGGCGTTCTTTAAAACTTCCACTGCTGCAACCTGAGGTGGGCGGGAGGACAACGCAACACAACAAAATCGTAATCGAAGTTTTCCACATTTCCAGTTCAGTCTGACATGACCAGCCGGGGCTTTCAAGATTGTGGTGGAGTCAGCCTGAACCTGATATGTGGCATTAGAAGAAAGCATTTCGGTGGCAATATCATTGCATTGCAGATAGAAGCTCAGGGATGGTTAAGGGCGTTAATCTTGAATGTTGAGACCAGACCCCTGATGTACGAGGGTTGCTTTTGACTCTCCGGAAATAAAAAAGTAATTTGCGTTGTTCCACTTTAAAGGGATAACATCACCGTTGGTTACCAGTGTGTCAGATTCCCATAGCACAGAGCCGGAAGCTGCATCGAGTACGTAAAGGTGACCTTCTGTATTCAGGCATACAAGGACAAAGCGGTTGTAGAGTTTCAAAAAGAGCGGTGATGTAAAAATGCTGCCGTCCAGTTGATGTTCCCACAGGAGCGTTCCGGAAAAGTCGAGGGCTCGCACGAAGCCGTCCTCAGAAGCAAAGAAGAGTTCGGCCACACCGTCGGCATCCACGTCTCCGCTTACTGCAGCAGTATATACAGGTGCAGAAGAAGCATAGGTCCAGAGAAAGGAGAACGTGGAAAGATCACCCAGGTAAAAAGTCCAGTTAGAAGAGCCGAAAGCCGCGTAAAGTGAATTTTCGTGTTGAAGGACAAGTGGACGTGCTGTAACCGGTTCTTGCGAGCCCGTGATAAATTCTCCCTCCACCGTGCCAGAGCCGTCCAGGAGCCTGACCCTCCCCCCTGCCACGGGCACAAGTACGTGCGTTATGCCCTCGCTGTACCATACTGCCGGAGGAGCAGAGATGACCGATCCGGTCGAAAAATACCGAAGGGAGCTCTTCCCGAGTGCAGGAGCGAACATGTATATCCATCCGTAGCCACTGTTTATGTCAAATGGGTATGTATTGGCACCAATGAATAGGAATGTACCTGCAGGTGATGTGACAGCCTGGGGGGCGAAGAACTTGTTGCCTGTAATTGTTGCACTCCATTCTACGTTGAGGTTTTCGTCCATCACGAAAAGTGAACCTGTTTCTCCAAGGGCGGTGATGTAAATGTTACCTGTTTTGTCGTCAGAGATAACCACCGGGGGCAAAGAAAAAGTTGTTCCCAGGGATTTCTCGAGAAGCGGGGGTTCAAGACCCCCGGCAGAGAGAACCCGCGCATATCCATTCTCTGTCACCGCGACCAGCTCGTCGTTACCGTCATTGTCGAGGTCCCGGGCGGTAAACAGTTCGGATTGTGCAAGTGTTTGTGACCACACAGGTGTGCCCTCATCTATAATGCCGTTACAGTTATCATCTATGCTGTTTTTCTCTTCTGCAACACCGGGATTTACACGTGGATTCGTTTCATCGCAGTCACCGGAGGTTGTGGAATATCCGTCACCGTCGAAATCAACGTCTGGATGAAGAGCAATCCACCGGGAGCACGCTTCCTGCGAGTGATTATCGGACCTCGGGTCACATGGGTTGTCCCACGTGAGATGGGGGTAACAACCTGCTGTGAGCAACAAAAGTATCAGCAAACTCGTTCTCACCATGCGATCCCCACCACGATTGTACCGGCACGAGGCTGTAAAGACAGCTCAATGTGTATCTGAGGTTTTGTGAAGTAGTAATATGCACTCACCCCCCCGCAAATCGTTGCCGCCGCGGCGAGGAAGTGGCCTGCCATATTGAAACCACTTGCAAGTTGTGCACGGTCTCTGGCTGTTGCCTTCCATTTTTCCATCTCGTTGGGAATTGTGGTGAGCCGGTAGCGGTTATTGGCATCGGCTGCGGAGGATGCGTAATGCCATGCAGCAAGGTAAAAGGACACGGCTCCGAGCAAGAGTCCGCCACCTGCAGAAGCCCATATTGTCGCTGAGAGGCGTCGTTTCCTGAGAGCCTGTTGATACTCCACGCTGGCCTCAATAGGTGTGAAATCCAGCGCCATTTTTGCTGATTGGTACGGAAGGAGAGTGATTTTTTTCTCAACGGGCACGTACCCCTTTTTCTCGAACCTCAAGCGATGAGGACCAGCAGCAACATTTCGAAGCTGAAGAGGCGATGTGCCTGTTTTTGTGCCATCCAGAAACACAAGTGCTCCCGGAGGCCTGGTGGCAATGCTGATAGAGGCGGGATAGGGTGTGAGTGAGGCATGCACCCGTTTTCTTTCACCAGCGGCCACCCTTACCGTCATGGAAAGCGGCCGGTGAAATTCCCGGGGGTCCTTTATGAAAAGGGTGTGAGCTCCCTCTTTCACGGATATTGCAGATAGAGGAGAATTGCCTGCCAGAGCACCATCCACGTAAACGAGCGCTCCAGGCGGTTCCGTCTCTATGTCGAGAAAACTTGCTGTTTGCGATATCCCACTTTTCAAAAACACCTTTTTCCCATTTTCTATAATTACTGTTTGTACTTTTTCCACCCCCCTGCTGTCGCTGAATGTCACGATATGAGTACCACCGGGCAGTTGTAGTCGACCTTTTTTGTCGGTTTGTATTCCATCTACCGTCACCCTGACAGCACCGGAGATGTCAAGTTCCAGCTGCCCTGAAAGAGGTGAGAGCATTATGCTTATATTTGTTTCACGAGGAGCAATCACTGTTACACCCGGCGCATATCCGGGAAGGAAAACTTCCAGCAGGTGCGATTCCTCATCACCAATAGAAAAAACATGTGGTGAAGTACCTAAGAATTTTCCGTCCAGTAACAGGCGCGCTCCCGCGGGATGGGTGCTTACTTTCACGGTTCTTTGAACAGGCTCCATCGTTATTTTTACCGGAGTGACACGATCATTACGAACCGAAACAGTAAGACGTACGGTGTAATATCCTTCTTTAACAATGGTGAGGTGGTGAACCCCGGGTGCTACTCTTGAAATGGTAAGAGGGGTAAGGGAAGGCATACGACGTTCGTTGAAAAACACCACTGCACCGGGAGGCTCTGTTTCCACACGGATGTATCCATTCCCCTGGGGGAGCACACTCTGCACTGGCTGAAGCCTTACATGCTGGTGAACATGATATTGTTTTTTCGGTGGTTGAACATTCAGTTCGTAAGGCTCATAGCCTTCTCGACTTATGGTAATAACGTGGTTTCTGCCTTTTTCGAGTTTTATGTCAACGCGGCCTTTGCGGGGAGTAAAGTTACGTTTCCCTGTGCTTACAGATGCATCGGCAGGGATCACGTCGAGTATAAGCAGAAAATAATTGTAAACCTGAAGAAAAGAGGTGGTTAAACGATCTACAAAAGCAGGAAGTTCATTTTCCAGCGAGGTGATGTCTGCCTGGGCCACGTGGTTCCAGGATGTGAAATTTCCGCCTGTGCACTCGAATATGCCACCTGCGAGAACATAGCGACCGTTTGCTCGGGCCAGAGTGGAAATCATCAAGGCATCTGCGCCTGTAGCCTTGCATTCTTCCACGCGGCATTTTATGTCTGCACACCCGGTGGTACTTATGCCGCTGCGCAGAAGTGCGCTTTTGATATACTGGCGCGGCAACATAACAAGCTCGTTTGTTGTTGAAAGATGTTGCTCTATTAACAGGCGCATGCGTACAGCCTGAGCTTCCACACCGGTGCTGCCCGGATATACATCCAGCAGCGCCACCCGGGGGGCTGCGGAAGCACCAGGCACCCAAACCGAAACAATCCCGGCCGCCAGCAGAAGTTTTATCTTCATTTGATGCACCTGAGAAAGCCTGTGCATGAATAGTATTCCTCTGCTGTGAGCGGACCTGCAAAGTACCATTTTCTCTTGCGCAGGTTTTTAAGGAGGTTTTGTATCTTTTCATGCTCTGGAACTCCACCTGCAGTGACAATGTTCTGAAGCTCGGCCCCGTAATACCCGAATATTTCTTTTAAATCTGTAACAAGGGCCTGTTCGGACCACCCGGGCGAAAGAAAAGCTTCTCCCTTCAGGTCTGTACGGTTGCTCGAAAGCACGAAGAATGCCCAGTGCAGTGTTCCATAACCACCTGCAACAATTTCGCGGCCGATGGTGGAAGGGAGGGGGTCTGTAAGTTCTGCCCCCATAAATGCGTGCACGTATTTAATAGAATTTTTCTCCCGGAAAAAAAGTGATGGCGGCAAATCGGTGAGGTATCTGCGGGCTCTTACCGGAGGTGATTTCGTACCGCGTATCCAGTTGACAGCTTCCTCGATGCGAGCCTGCTGAATTTTCACCCGGAAAAATGAAGCAAGTTCGCGTGCCCACATGTATACACTGCGACCTTCTGCAGGCTGGAGACGACCACCCGGCGTGTCTTCTGAAAATGGATGTTTCTGGTTCATTATCCCTGCACTTGCTACAACCCTGCCTACCTCCTCCAGTACCGACGCTAGTTCCGCACCTTTCCAGCGCATATCGCGTAAATACGCCTCTGTAAAGCCATTTCGAAAGGTCAATGGCACTCTCACTCGCGGAGTCACCACTTCCATAAATTCACCTTGAGACCGGAGATTTAAAAGGGCTGCAGGGCCTGGAATTTCCTGCGAAAGAGTTGAAAGCGCTCGTGAAGGTACAGATGCGGGCCACACTCCAGCCTCGCGCGTGTCTATAAGGATTACATCGTATCCTTTGTGAGAAAGCAATGTAGCTGCGAGCCAGCCTTCCAGGCCCGCAGCTACAACACATACATCACAGTACGGGCTCACTCGAGGGTATAACTCTCGCCGGGATTCAGAATAATGACCTCTGCTTTTCCACCCACAAGATTTTTAAACTGCTGAGGATCCTGTTTGATCACGTCGAAGGTGTTGTAATGCATTGGAATCACCTTTTTGGGTTTCAGAAATTCTACTGCGCGTGCGGCATCTTCCACGCCCATGGTGAAGTTGCTCCCGATGGGGAGCAGTGCGAGGTCCAGTTCCTCGAGTTCTCCAATGAGTTTCATGTCGAAGAATAATGCTGTGTCACCTGCGTGGTAGATTTTTTTGCCACCCATACCGATGACAAAACCGCACGGGCTACCACCCGGGACAAGATTGCCTCCATCCACGATAGTGGATGCGTGATGGGCGACTGTCAGGCGGAGAGTACCCCACGGAAAAGAGTGTGTTCCTCCCAGATGCATGGGATGACCGTCCGTGCCCTTGCCCTGGCAGTAGCCAACGACTTCGAAGACCGAGATGACCGGAGCGTCGTTGTTTTTGGCGATTTCCACGGCGTTACCCAGATGGTCAAAGTGTCCGTGGGTGACGAGCACAGCATTTACCTTTACGTCTGAGGGTTGAACTTTTGCCAGAGGATTGTCCGAGAGAAACGGGTCAATGATGATGCGGTGATTCCCGTCATCGAGAATGAAACAGGCGTGTCCCTGATATTCTACTTTCACCATGATTCCACCTCCTCACGAGATGTTTATATTTTTCTACTTTACGTGCACACGTTCAAACAATTACCCCTGCATCATCAATAATGAGTTCTCATTGGATATCACCCTGATGCCTACTTTCTCCAGTACCACTGTAAACACGCCTTTTCCTGCATGAGCGTTTCCTTCAATGTTTACGCGTTCCACTCCACACGAGGGACTGCCTTCTTTAAGAACTGCTCCCGTCACCTCCACGCCGCGGATGAGGTCAAGCGCTGCCCTTGCACCCATGATGAAGTGAGCCGTGACATCGTCGTGTTCGGTTACCACGCGGGCATTGCCTTTGATGACCGCTTCGCCGTCACCGCCCACAAACCACGCCTGGTGCCGTGGCACTCCGAAGCCGGCGAGCACCTCCGGACACACGGGCACGAAAGGGTAATTTCTCACGTAATTGAGCACACGCGAGGAAAAAGCATGCCTCCCGTTATATCGACATGGCACGCCCAGCAGGCACGCACTGACGATAATTACGCCGGGTTTACCAGAGCCTCGCTTTCTTTCAACCACTGCACACCCTCTATGTAAACTTTGCGGCCTTCAACCTTGATGCGGCCTTCAGCAAAAAATTTCACGGCTTTACGATAAATTACATGTTCATACTTTAAGATTCGCTGCGCAAGGGTTTCTTCGCTGTCGTCAGGGAAGACAGGTACGGCCGCCTGGATGATAACGGGACCTGTATCCACCCCTTCATCTACGAAGTGAACGGTGCACCCGGAAAAACGCACGCCATAATCAACCGCCTGTCTCTGGCCGTGGAGACCTGGAAAGGAAGGCAGTAGTGCCGGATGAATGTTCATGATTTTCAGCGGAAAGCGTTGCACAAAAGCAGCCGAAAGTATGCGCATGTAACCTGCAAGACATATGAGGTCGATTTTCCTTTTCTCAATTTCGTCGGCCACATGCATGTCGAATTCTTCGCGGGACGAGAAACCCTTGGGGTTGATGTAGAGCGCTTCAACGCCCGCTTTGCGTGCACGCTCGAGAGCAAAAGCCTGCTCCTTGTCGCTGATGACCACTGCCACATCGCCGGGAATTTCACCTTCACGGCAACCGTCAAGAATGGCCTGGAGGTTTGTTCCCCGGCCGGAGGCAAGCACTGCGATACGAATCTTCTTCATAAAATTCTCACCCCCCTCCCTTTCGTTACTTCCCCTATGAACCGGGCCTGCCATCGGCACATTTTGAGAAGTTTTTCAACATGTCCTGCGCGGGCTTTTTTCACGAATGCAATGAAGCCAACCCCCATGTTGAAGGTGCGGAACATCTCTTCTTCGTCTATCTGGCCGATTTCCTGGATGACCCGGAACGCCCGTGGAACAGTCCATGCTTTTTTGTGTATTTCCACTCTAAATCCGCGCGGCAACACACGTGGTATGTTTTCGTAAAAACCGCCTCCTGTAATGTGTACAAACGCCGATGCTGAGCGATTTTTCATGAGAGTCAATGCTTCTTTTACGTAAATGCGGGTGGGCTTGAGCAACACTTGTGCTACTGTTTGTTTAGAGCGGGGGAAAGGGTCGGAAATTCGGAGATTTTTTGTTTTAAAAAGGAGCTTTCGAAGAAGTGAGTAACCGTTGGAGTGAAACCCGGAAGAATGGAACCCGAGCACCAGATCACCTTCTTCCACGGGGGGCACCCGCCTGAGTTCACCTTCATCGGCAATGCCTATACAGAATCCGGCCAGCTCCACCCGGCCTTCTTCGTAAAAGTCGGGCATCTCAGCGGTTTCTCCTCCTGCAAGTGCACAGCCAGCAAGACGACAGCCCTTTATGATTCCTTTCATTACGTCGGTGAAAATTTTTTCGTCCAGTTTGGCTGTGGAAAAGTAGTCCAGAAAGAGCACGGGTCTTGCAAAAGCACAAACCACATCGTTGACATTCATGGCTACCAGATCAACACCCACTCCTCGAAAATCACCGGCCATGCGCGCGACGTCGAGTTTTGTACCCACCCCGTCACACGAGGCAACTATCACCGGTCGCTTGATGTTCTTGCCGGGCGTGTATGCAGAAGCAAATGGTCCGATGCCTGTGAGGGTTTTTCCAACGGAAGGGGAGGTTTTTAATCTCTTGAGGTGTCCGACGAGCCGGGCAGCCTGCTGCGTATCCACGCCGCTGTTTTTATACGTAATTCCCATGAACAGGGATTCTACCAATATTGTGCGGCCTTTTCAGCCTGAAAGCGCTTTCCGTTCAGGGTGGAGATGAAGTCGAAAAACCCTGTCTGACAGCGTTTATAAGGTCCTGGAGCAGATCCACGGTGAACGCGTTGATTTCACACAGGTCCGGCCGGTGGAATCCCACATCGGGGGTAACTGCCCGACCGCATACGGATTCCTTTTGAGGATTGAGGTTGTAATAGTTGATATACAGCAGCCTGCCGAAATCCGGGCTCTGCCAGGCAATGTAGGGAATATCTGAATCCAGCCCATCGGCAGAAATGGGGGCAGGATAGCGCGCACCCGTGATTTCCGAAGCATAAGAGTACGGTCCAACAAAGTGGGGACTATCCGTTGCCGTACCGGTGAGACACAGAAGATACATCATTTCAGCATCCAGGGAATAAGAAGGACACTCCCATTCAAACACGAGCGTATCCTTCGAAGGATCGCTCTCGTCTGTCCACGCGGGAAGCAGTGCCCTTATGGGGGTTGGCTCACGCAGAAAAGTGCCCAGGTCAAGCTCGAAAATATCCCCGATTACCACCGTAATAATACCCTGGAGCATCTTGACGGAAAGCGTACCCGGATCCAGAAACGAGCGGATGAACTCCACGGTAGAAGGATCCTCTATTCCCTCTATCATCATATCGAGTATTGCATCAAACATTCCTGACGCGAGAACAGTGTAGGCGACCACGGCCAGAATGGGGGCAATATCATTGACCCAGCTAATGCGCACGGAAGAGTCCCCAGAAAGGTTTTGTTCAATGTGTTGCAATGAATCGAGAAAGTTTGGAGGCAGTTCCACTTCGTACTTCACGAATTCGCCGTCCCTGACCCCTGGCATGAGAAGAGTGTTTTCCTTGTTCGGATCGTATGCCAGTACATCATCGTCCTGTGGATCAGTTTCGCTGAAGATGTATTGTAGACTCAAGCGGGCTTTTGCGAAAGCCTCTTGCATCCAGTTTGCAGCGTCGGTAAGAAGGGCCTTGCCTTCTGAAGGTTCGAAGTCCAGCAGATGCGGTTCACTGTTGAGAATCACCGCGATAAGGTTTCGAATGGCATCCACAGAGTTTGTGGCAAGACGGTTTGACCAGTCGGAACTGTTCACGTAGTTGAGCACGGTGGTAACTGTTGAAAGTGAAATTTGGTAATCCGGTGACAGAACGATTTTCAGTAAAGCATCCAGCAACCTGAGAATAAAATCGATAAAATACACCTCTCCGAGGTCGTATTCCCCTGAAAGGTCCATCTTGAAATATACAACTCCAGCGAGATTGATTTCGTAAATAAAGTCTTCCAGGTAAAAATTCAGGGAACCCTGTTTCTCTATCAGGCTCAGGTTCTCTACTGTGTATTCAATGAAGGAGAGGAGGTTGCCGCTTAAAAGGGAAAACAGCAGCAAGTTCAACCCACTCCGGTCTCTCCCCCACGTCACGCTTTCGGGATACACTCCTTCGCTCTGGGGAGCAAGTGCAGGTGATTGAGAAGGCGTGCTTTCCACGAGGTCTCCAAGCCCCACTGTACTGAGCAGGTTGATAAGCTGGATCATAAGTTCATTTAATTCATTGATTTTGTCGAAGATGCTGGCCAGTATAAAGCCGAAATTGGCATTGGGATTATCGGGATCGAGGTCAAGCGCTTCCCGGAACTTGTCCATTGCTTTTCTGAAGTCATTGGCTTTCAGCGCGTTTTTTCCTGCATCTATCCGCTCCTGCACCCGTACTGAAAGCGGAGAAGTCGTATTACAAGAAAGTATAAAAATCAGAAGTATTACCCCACAAAATCGAAGGTATTTTAATTTTCTCACAAATTTTATTTTGTATTAAATTGAA
>JAJRZV010000004.1 GCA_024275095.1 bacterium
ATAATTGTACTGTTATCGTGGGGCATGATAAACACCTGTCGGCCGTCTATGGCCTTTGTGATGATGCCGTAGTTGGTTATCCGGGCAGGAATAATAAGGTGTACACCTTTTCCAGGACGGATACGCGCCTGTGCGCCTGCCAGTGCCGCGACACGCATGAGCCAGGAACCCGCTGCATTTATGTAAACTTTTGCACGAATGATGTACTTTTTTTTGTTGTATCTGTCGTAGACTTTTGCTGCTACAACTTTGCCCTCCTCGATTTCGAACTCGGTTAACTCACAGTGATTGAGTATTCTGGCACCGTGACGTTGTGCAGAAACGGCATTGATTGTACATAATCGGAAAGGATCTATACCCCACTCGTCCATTGTCACGGCGCCGATTACGTCCTTTCTGATGCGTGGTTCCAGTTGCAGGAGTTCCTGGCGCGTAAGACGCGTATGGGGTTTCCCGCGTTTGAGGGGCTGAAACCTGTCATATCCGAGAAAATACGCTTCTGCCAGTTCTAAATAAATGCGTGCAGCCGGGTCGTTTTTCAACACAGGAGTGAGAAAAGGAATGCGAAATAACATGAAAGGTGCAATGCGCTGAATGTACCCGCTATCCAGACATGAACGACGCGTGGTATCCACCTCGTTCATGAGATATCGGAGTCCTCCGTGAATCATGCCGCTGCATGCACCAGTAGCTCCGGAAGAAAAGTCTTTTTTCTCTACCAGGATTGTATCAATACCTCGCAATGCGAGGTCACGTGCGATGCCCGTACCGTTTACATCGCCTCCGATGACCAGAGCATCACACCTGAGTTCTTCCAAAGCGCTTTATCCCCGCTGCGTAAATTAAACAGCAGATGAAAAATTACCGAAGGTATTTTTCGATTACCTGTTCGAAAGCGGGGTACGGCTGTGCGCCCCGGATAAAGGTTCCTTTTATTATTTTTGATCCCTTTTGGGTTTTGCCTATAATAAAAGAAGGGGTACCACGCACACCATAACTCATCCCATCCCTCATGTCTTTTTCCACTTCAGAGGCATATTTGTTACTATCAAGACACTGTTTGAACTTGCTCATATTGAGTCCGATTTCAGAGGCAAAGCGTTCTATATTTTCACGGGAAAGATCACGCTGATTCTGGAAAAGCTTGTCATGCATTTGCCAGAACTTACCCTGTTCATTAGCACACTCTGCAGCCATGGCAGCTGTTTTAGCATACTGGTGAAAATTGAGAGGAAAATCTCTGAAAACCACTCGTACTTTGCCGGTTTTTATGTATTTGTCATAGATTTGAGGAAGAGTGTTTCTCGCCCATCTCCCACAGAATGGACACTGAAAATCGCTAAATTCAATAATGGTTACAGGTGCATTGGGGTTCCCTTTGATGGGGTCATCATCAATGCTGGCTTCAACTTCAGCGCCCTGAGGTGTCGGGCGTGGTCCCTGAGGGCGTTCTCCCTGAACCCGCTGCGCCATGCGTAAGGTACGGGCGAGATTCTGGGCAACGCTCTCAAAAGCAGAGATTTTTACAAGTACATACACCGCGAGAAACATCACTGCTACGAATGTGAGAATGGTGAAGATGGTGGTAATCACCATTAACGGATGAACGGAATTTCTTTCATTGCTCATTTTCTCCCTCCTCGAGATGAATTTTTATAATTAAACTACAAAAAGATTTCTCTTGCAAGATGTAATTGGTCGTTAGAAAGCAAATAGAAGTAATAATAAGATGAAAGTACACGTTGTATGTTTGAATAATATGTTCTTCACAGTAAGGGGTTAGATTTAGATATCGATACAGATGTCTGGTTCTGCTCTCAATAATGACTTTTATGTGGCGAGATTTGCAAGGGGGACGAGAAGAACCCGGGTGCACCAAAGGGTAACTGGATGCGTAATTACCGTTGGCAGGAAGAAATATATAGTATACCAGCCCCTGGACGGGTTTGTATTGAAAGGTTAAAAGCGGTTTTGGAGTTGTGTTTGGTGGTGTTTGTTTTGGTTGTGGGAATGAGGTGTGTCCGCCCCTGATAAAGCTCGCGCTGCTCGCAGTGCGCCTGTGGGCGTCGGTGGTTCGACGATGGCGGAGGTTTTGGATTATCCCTGCGGAGGATGAATGAACTGTTGTAGTTGTGGGCAGGGGCGGAATCGAACCACCGACACGGAGATTTTCAGTCTCCTGCTCTACCGACTGAGCTACCTGCCCACCGACCATGTTTTTTACAGAATGTGAGCACGCATGTCAAGGGCATGTCTTCTCCTTTTTTATCTGAAAATGTGGTATTCTCCAAAGCATGGACAGGTTGAAAAAGGTGAGTGAGAAGGATGTGAGTCAGGTGCTTCAGTATTTAGGCCTCAGTCATTACCAGAGTATGATTCAACTATTAACAGCGTGGGAAAAAATTACCGGGGGGCGGTTGGCTTCTCATGTTCGAGTTGCTGATTTGAAAAAAGACGGTACGTTATTGCTGGAAGTAAATGACAGCACGTGGTTGACGGAATTGCGTTTCATGAGAAAGGAGTTGCTGGAAAAGATTAGGAATGAGACGGACGTGGAGGTAAAAAAGATAGAGTTGCGATTCAAAAATTTTTGATAAAAGATATTCGGTGATTATTATATTCAGTGTAGAGAACAGCCGTACCTGTCAATGAGTACAGAATCCTTATTCCCGTCTCAGAGAGTTTATTTGATAGATGTAATGGGTTTTATTTTTCGTGCATACCATGCCATTCCTCATCTCTCTACCAGTCGGGGGCTCCCTACAAATGCTGCTTTCGGAATTGCGAACATGTTGACCAAATTGCTGCGCGAGGAGGAAGTAAAGTACGGAGCCATTGTATACGATGCGGGAAAGCCCCAGGAACGCATGGCCATTTATGAGGCTTATAAAGCCAACCGTCCTTCCATGCCTGAGGATCTTGCTCTTCAGCTTCCGTATATACAGGAAATTATAGATAATATGGGGCTCCCCATTATTTCTGTAGAGGGACATGAAGCAGATGATGTGATAGCAACGCTTGCTCTCAAATTTGCCGCAAAGGGCTGGCAGGTAATTATCGTATCCGGCGACAAAGACCTCATGTGCCTGGTAAGCGATCGCATTTACATGCTTGATACCATGAAAGAAAGGCTTTATACGCCTGAAGAAGTTCAAAAACGTTTTGGAGTCACTCCTGATAAACTCCCGGACTTGCTTGCTCTAACAGGAGATAAGATTGATAACATACCGGGTGTCCCCGGAATAGGAGAGAAAACTGCATCGCGGCTCCTCAATGAATGGGGTAGCATAGATAAAGTTCTTGAAAACCTGGATTCTCTTCCTTCGAAAATTGCTGAGAAGATTAAAGCTCACCGTGAAAAACTTGAAATATCGAGAAGGCTCATTAGATTGAGAACAGATCTTGATGTTGATCTCAGACTTGAAGACCTGCGTGTAAAAGAACCCAACCGGGAACGTCTTTTAAACATTTTCCGGGAACTCGAGTTTCAAAAGTTGCTTCATGAACTCACTTCCGCTTCTCTGGTCGATTACAACGCCTATAAGATTGTACTGTCCTGGGAGGAATTTGAATCTCTGGTGCAAACCCTTCAACAAACACCAGTATTTGCTATTGACCTTGAAACCACCTCTCTGGATCCCCATGCTGCTGAAATCGTGGGCATTGCCCTTTCAACAGGTAAAGGAACAGGATGGTATGTGCCGTTGGGACACATATCGGGTAACGCTGCGTTTGCATTACGTGATGCATTGAACAGATTAAAGGGGATCCTGGAGAGCGAAGTTCATTTCAAGTGCGGTCAAAATCTCAAATATGATCACTGCGTATTATTGAATTACGGTATAGACATGAAAGGGATTCGTTCTGATTCCATGATTGCCGCATGGATGCTCAATCCCTTGCGCAAGCGCAATGACTTAGACAATCTTGCTGCTGAATATCTGGGACACCAAATGATTTCATATAAGGAGCTCACCGGAGGGAAGGGCAAGGCCGCCCCATCCATTGCTTCCGTGGAACCACAAAGGGCTGGCAAGTATGCATGCGAGGACGCGGAGGTTGCCTTTATGCTGTGTCAGAAACTGGAGGATGTACTTTCACGTGAACGTCTGGATTATGTGTACAGACATATAGAAATGCCGCTTGTTCGAATACTTTCGTTGATGGAAAAGACAGGGGTGAAAGTAGATAAAGAGAAACTGGAGAGGCTGGGAGACTTTCTGGAAGCTCGAATCAGACAGTTGCGCCGGCACATCCAGGCGGAGGCAGGTGAGGAATTTAATCCTGATTCCCCCAAACAACTTGCGCATGTGTTGTTTGAGAAGTTGGGTTTAAAAAAAGGCAAGCGTACGAAAACGGGCTATTCTACAGATGTGGAAGTGTTGAAAAGACTTGAGGGGGAGCATCCCATCATTCCCCTTATTCTTGAATACCGGACCAGTACCAAACTCTTCAGTACCTACGTAGAAGGGTTAAGAAAAAGCATTCATCCCCACACCGGCAGAGTTCATACTTCTTTTAACCAGACAGGCACGGCAACAGGCAGGTTATCATCCAGCAATCCCAATCTTCAGAACATTCCTGCCCGTGATGAAGGAAGGAGGGTTCGAGAACTGTTTGTGGCTGAAGAGGGATGGAAACTTATATCCGCTGATTATTCTCAGGTGGAACTACGCATACTGGCCCACTTGTCACAGGATGAGGCTCTCATAGATGCGTTTGAAAGAGAGCTTGACATCCACACGGCCACGGCTGTGAGAATTTTCGGGGTGTCCCCTGATGCTGTCACTCCTGATATGCGCAGGAAGGCCAAGGTCATCAATTTTGGGATCATATACGGAATGGGTGTCCACGGGCTCGCGCAGCAACTTGGCATTTCACACGGTGATGCAAAGTTTTATATTGATTCTTATTTCAAGACATTTCCTGGAGTGCGCCGGTTTATTGATGCAACCATAGAAGAAGCGCGCAAAACCCTGCTCGTCAGAACCATGTTTGGACGTTTAAGGCCTGTGCCGGAACTGCGCAGTTCACGAAAGGACATTCAGAGCCAGGGTGAGAGAATTGCCATCAACACCCCGGTACAGGGCACAGCCGCTGATATTATAAAAATCGCGATGATTCGAATTCATGAACAATTTGAAAAACAATGTTTGCAGGCGAGACTCATACTTCAGGTGCATGATGAACTTGTGGTGGAAGCCCCTGAGGATGAGGTGGATGCCGCATCCCGGATTTTGAAAGAACAGATGGAAAGTGCAGTGGAATTAAGGGTGCCTTTGAAAGTGGATGTTAACGTCGGAGACAACTGGGCTCAGGTTCACGGGTAAAGGATAAAATGCGTATTTTGATATTTGGCGCAGGGAGCATCGGTTCCATCATCGGTGGTTTCCTGGCGCATAAAGGGCACGAGGTGTGTCTCGTGGGACGAGAGCCTCACATGAAAGCGGTTGCCGATGCCGGCCTTCGAATTTCTGGTATATGGGGAGAACGTTGCGTAAAAGAAATTCATACTCGCACTTCGCTGGAGGGTCTGAATGACTCCTACGATGCAGTTCTTCTCACTGTTAAATCTTACGATACTGTGGATGCGGTTCGTGCGTTGAAACAGTTAGCATTACGTTCTCCTTTGTTTATATCATTTCAAAATGGTCTTGGTAATGTGGAAGTTCTCGAGCGTGAATTTGGAAAAGAAAAAACGGGGGGCGCGAGAGTTATATTTGGCGCTCGTATTGTAAAACCTGGACATGTTGAAGTTACAGTGTGTGCTGATAAAGTTGCGCTTGGCCCTTTGTGGAAACCTGTATCCCGCCGTCATCGGACACTTCTTGAGAATTTTGCAAACGTTCTGGATGAAGCAGGAATACCGTGTTTTTACACGGATAATGTTATTGTTTTTCTCTGGTCCAAGGTGCTTTACAATGCTCCGCTTAATCCTTTAAGTGCGCTTTTACGTGTGCCTTACGGTGAATTGTTGAGAGACGAAAGTTTGAGAATGGTGATGCGTCAAATAATCAGAGAAGGATATGCAGTAGCCCGTTCAGAACTTGGCTCGTTTGTTCCGTGGAAAAGCGCGGAAGAATATATAAAATTGTTTGAAGAGGAGCTTGTGCCGAACACGGCGGAGCATTATGCCAGCATGTGTGAGGACCTCTGGAAAAGGGGAAGAACAGAAATCGGAACCATCAATGGTGAAATTGTAAGACGAGGGATTGAGCGAGGTGTTGTGTGCCCCTCCAATTTTCTGCTTACACACCTGATCACCGCACTGTCTGAAAAGGCTGAAAAAAATATTTTTGAATCCGCAACAAAAGGCAAATCCCCTATGAGGTAACGTCAACATTTATGTGTCGAAACCTCTGAAAAAGTAAGGTTTCTAATTGAGCGGGAATGCATTGGCCCAACAAAAAGCGAAACATTTTTTGTGAAAAACATGAGAGAGTTTCTTCTCATGCGTGCATCTCCTGGATGGATATTTTATATCCCGTCACATTTAGTCAAAGCTCAATTTCCTGATCTCATGAAAAGATTTATTCAGATAAACCTCTGCCGGTGTTCTCAGTCCTGATGCCCGGTGGGGCCTGTGCCACTTACAATGTCACCTGCTGAGCGTTCCAGGTGATACTGAACACCTCCAGCCCG
>JAJRZV010000072.1 GCA_024275095.1 bacterium
AACATACAGTGGAGGATGGTTATCGTACGCGTGATATGGCATCACATGGAGAGGACATCAAGGTGGTCGGGACGCACGAGATGGGAGAGGCCGTGCGTACCAGGGTGAGGGATGTGCTGGAGTCGGAAGGCATGTCTGTGTGAAGGAGGGGTGCAATGAGGGATTTTAATGTGGCGGTGGTGGGTGCCACAGGCGCCGTGGGAAGAGAGATGATCCGCGTTCTGGAGGAGCGGAAATTTCCGGTCAGAAACCTCAAGCTCCTCGCATCCGAGCGGTCGGCGAGTGAAAAGATTGAATTCATGGGTGAAGAAATTACGGTTGAGGTGCTCGGTGAGGATGCTTTTGATGGGATAGAGATTGGACTTTTTTCTCCCGGCTCGAAAATATCAGCCGTGTATGCTCCCATTGCTGCCAGGGCAGGAACTGTGGTCATAGATAACACCTCGTACTTCCGTATGGACCCTGATGTGCCACTCGTGGTTCCTGAGGTCAATCCTCACGCGGTTGCAGGCTTTGAAAAGAAAGGCATTATTGCGAACCCCAACTGTTCCACAATTCAAATGGTAGTGGTTTTAAAACCCCTCCACGATGTTGCACGCATAAAGCGGGTGGTCGTGGCGACCTACCAGGCTGTCTCCGGTGCAGGGAAGGAAGCCATGGATGAGTTGCACGACCAGACCGTGGCCATTCTCAACATGCGTGAACATCCTCCGCGCGTGTTTCCCCATCAGATTGCTTTCAACCTGTTGCCGCACATTGATGTGTTTCTTGAAAACGGCTATACCAAGGAAGAGATGAAAATGGTAAACGAGACCAAAAAGATTATGGAGGATGATAGTATTCAGGTATCTCCCACAACAGTACGGGTGCCGGTTTTTATCGGTCACAGCGAGGCCATTAATGTCGAGTTCGAGAAGCCCCTTTCTGTGGAGGATGCTCGCAGAACCCTTTCCCAGGCTCCCGGAGTGGTGGTCGTGGACGACCCTTCGAAAAACGAGTATCCTCTACCTATAAACGCTGCGGGAAAAGACGAGGTTTTTGTGGGGCGCATTCGCGAGGATTTTACAGTAAACTATGGTATTAATTTGTGGTGCGTGGCCGACAACCTCAGGAAAGGTGCAGCGACCAACGCTGTACAGATTGCGGAAATACTGGCGGAGAAATATTTATGACGTTCTTGCGCAAGCTTGTGGTTTCTGCAGCAGTTTCCAGTCTGATGGTTGTCCCTGCCGCCACTTCTGCCCTTACACTTGAAATTCTTGGGGTTCAGCCTGCTTCCAAAGTGATTTCAGACACAGATACCCTGCGCGTGTACTGGCGGGCGGATACAAGCGGCACCTACAGCATTTCAGTCTCGTCTCAGAACATGACCTCCAGGTATGTTGATGACTACAGGGATTTGCCTTATAACGCTGGCATTTCGTACAGTGTAACTCTCACTCCGCTCGAGGATCTGGAAAATGATGGTTACACCGTGGATGACGTGTATTACCTTACGGTGGAATTCAGTGCTTCAGGTAGCACTGTTGATGCCACTGTAAGCACAAGTTTTATTCTCGATAATCCCCCCGAAGCCCCCTCGAATGTACGTGCAACACCCGGAGACAAGTACGTGCTTATTGAGTGGGACAGGCACAGGGATAACGATATTAAAGAATTTCGCGTGTATTACGATATTACACCTTCTCCCTATCCTTCCTCCCCTACAGAAGCTGATTACGATAACGTGAAAGTGGTTGAAGGGAGGGAGAGCACGGGCATTGAGATCAACGACCTGTTCAATGGAGAGACTTACTACTTTTCCGTACAGGCGGTTGACGCTTATGGAAACAGATCGGAATTTTCTGCTGAAATTTCTGCTACCCCCCAATATGAAATGGGATTTTCCAGTTTCAGTGATGAAGATGTGGGTTGTATAATCGCGCGTACCGCCGGAAGAGACACCTCTTTAAGTGCCGCTCTTTACAAGTTGCGGAAGATAGTCGGTAACCATTTTCCCGGTATTGTGAAGTCATATTACGCTTTCAGTGCTGTTATCGCCGTGTTTGAGCATCACAGACCGTTTGAAGGAACCATCGTTCGTTATGTTCTTTTCGCATTTGTGGCTTCTGCAGGTTTTATCTACAGTGTTCCAGCTGTTTTGCCGGGAGCATTACTGGCCATTGTGATTGGGCTCTCAGGCATAAGGCGTTCACGAAGCCTGAAAGTTTTGCTTCTGGCTGGAATTGTGTTTTTCAGCACTAATGCTCACGCAGATTCTCCGATGAATTTTTACATGAATTTGAAAGCCGGGAACATGAAGTTTTCCAAGACTGCTCTCAAGGAGCGGTGGTGGGAAATATACGGACCGGGGGGACATACAGCCCTGATGGGAGATCTGGGGTATGAAATCCCGTGGAAGCGTTTTGGCACCTGGGTGCTTAACGGTACGGCAGGAATTTTCTGGGAGAGCGGTTACGGACTTGTGGAACAGGCTTCAGGCGAAATAGAGCGAGGTGGGAAAGACCTTGAATTTTACCTTGTTCCTTTGGGAATAGGTGTTACGTACCTGGCGCGTTTTCTCAAACAACAGTACGTAATACCCTTTGGGGGGGTGGGTATTACAGGTTACTTTTTTTCTGAGAGTAAAAAAAACGGAGAAACCATTAAAAAAGGCCGTGTTGGAGGGTACTACTATAGCGTGGGAGCCCTTTTCAATCTTGACTGGGTTGAACCGGAATACGCGCTGAAGCTTGATGCGGACTCCGGCATTAACCATTCGTATATTTTATTGGAATACCGCTGGTCCATTGTGGACGAGTTCGGGAAATACAGTGATTTCGATTTTTCCAACAACACCTTTTTTGCAGGACTTGCCTTCGAGTTTTGAAGAGACACATTGTTCTTCTTCTTGAATATGACGGTACAGATTACGCGGGATGGCAGCGCCAGAGGAGTCTTCCCACCATTCAGGGCACGCTCGAGAATGTGCTGTCTCAGATTCTAAACGAGAGAGTTGTGCTGCGTGGCAGTTCACGTACAGATGCTGGTGTACACGCTCTGGGACAGGTCGCTGCTTTTGAGACAAAAAATACGATTCCCCTGGAGACATTGCAAAGAGCAGCGAACGCCCTTCTTCCTTCGTCCATTGTTATCGCGGATGCCTGCGAGGTGGAGGCCCCTTTCAGTCCCCTTCGTGATGCAATTCGTAAGACATACGTGTACTGCTATTACAATGGGTTTAAACCTTCACCCTTTATCTCACGGTACGTATGGGCCCCTGGAGTCGAACTGGACTGTAAAGTAATGAAGCAGGCGGCCGCTCTCTGGAAAGGCCGCCGTGATTTTCGCATGTTTATGAACAGTGGCTCTCGGGTGAAAACTACCGTTAGAACCGTTGAACGAATTGAGGTGCACGCTGTTGATGAGATGATTTTTTTCCTTGTTACAGCAGATGGTTTTCTCAAACAGATGGTACGCAACATGGCAGGTACCCTTGTTATGCTCCTGCGTGGAAAAGTGGAACTTGAACACATACGGGCCATGCAGCCCCCGGATCCCAAACGCGGATTTCGATACACGGCTCCGGCAAAGGGGCTTTGCCTTCTTCACATAGAATTCAGAAGAAGCTTGCCTTTGTCTTTCAGGCACAATAAGATTGTGAAAAAAATGAAGGAGTGGTGGCATGAATAAGATCAAAATGTCAGCAGTAATTTTTATCTCGGTTATTGCTTTTATCATTGCAGGTTGTGGAACAGGCAACGTGAAGGAAACCCGCCTTAAAGAAGGTAGAAATTACCTCTCGAGCGGCGAGTACCTCAATGCCTATGATTCTTACTCCAAGGTTCTGGAAGAAGACCCGGAAAACTGTGAGGCCAACTATGGATTGCTGCTTTCGGACACCCTTATGCTGATCGATCAGGTTAACGCGATCCT
This sequence comes from bacterium, assembly GCA_024275095.1. Taxonomy (GTDB): domain Bacteria; phylum JAJRZV01; class JAJRZV01; order JAJRZV01; family JAJRZV01; genus JAJRZV01. The sequence goes on from JAJRZV010000072.1 coordinate 3,916, forward strand.
TGGTCTCGCCAGCGGGTTGGGTTCCACCCTCAGTGCAGCAGCCGGAGGGATGGTTGATCAGATTGTTGCAGCATTCCTCATGCCGTTTGTTGAACTCTTTGATGAAATGGATAGTGCTGCAGGTGTGATCGAACGCAAAGATTGCACTTTTAATCCAGGGCACATCGTGATTCAAATTGGCACAGTGGACGACCCTATCGTGCAGGTGGCCCTTATTGGACAGTGGGATCCTCCAGAGGCCCAGTTGATCGGCTCCATGGCCAATGCTGCCAAAGCTATTCTCAAGCTTGTGCTTTCCGTTGACCTGGATATTCCCCTTGATCCCGTGCTTGCAATTGTTCAGGATTCGGATTCTCCACTCTTGCAAAAGATCAACGCGTGCGATTTTACGGACCTCAGCTCCCTTTTTACCACATGTGACTTTGCGGGCATTATGAGGGATCTCGGTTTTGTCATGGACCTCACGTCCACATTTCTCACCTGGCATCCGGACAGGGCATACATGTACACGCAGGCTTCGCAGGAACTCTCTGCCGCTCTCAGGCGTGTTGGCGAAGCCATCAGGGGTATCTTCAGCGAGGTGAATGACAGCGATGACTATGACAATGTGCTTTACGTTTATGACAAGGACAGGAACGGTGTGTTTTCAGGTCTTAAAAAGGATAACCTCATCATCAATGCTTACAAGGTGTATCCCGGTGGATCAACGGCAGAGACGGTTATTGACGAATCATCGCGGTGCCTGTGGCTTCCCAGCATGGGCGAGGATTTCTGCGCGGAGGACCTTGTAGAACCCCTCCTGTATCCCCTTATCACTACAGACTATGTAAATACTGTGGTCTCATTTATGGAGAGATGGTCTAAGGTGTTTGACGTAAATACCATTGAGTCCACGGGTGAAGAACCGGAACCAATCCATCCAGTCGAAATCATGAAGCTTATTCCTATTGATCTCGGGTTTGCGCTGCCTGACGTGATCAGAGTGAGCCCCTGGAGGTTCTTCGCAACATCTGTGACACAGGATACTGCCGGGCCGCGTGATCTTTTGCCTTACTGGGGTGATCTCAACGGTGATGGTGAATCAGAGTTCGTGGTAGAAGCAGAATGGCCGGAAGGCAGTACCATCCCGTCCAGCATGACCGATTACGTATTTGCGGGTGATGCCTCTCACTACGTGAAACCCATAACCCTTCCCGATGGTTCTCCCATGGGCCTTACCGTGCCTGCTGACTGTGCCTATCTGACGGGCGAGGGTGTGATTGTATACATGGCGCTTCAGGACCCATCCTACAACGGTGCACTTGAAGTGAATCTAAGTTCCCTTGACCTTCCATGTACAAACCCATGCGAAACGGAAATTGCAAGTGCGGCTGATGCGGAGGGATGGTATTCACCTGTTAAACCTGATGAAGGCTCCACCTGTGGAATCTACGCCGTCAACAAGGTGGTTGGTTATTTCATGTCACAGCTTACAAGCATGCTGTCGAGCATCCTTTCGCTGTTGCAGTAGCCGGGGGATGTAGCAGAGTGTTTTGAACAGCACTGCTTTTAGCAGGATCTGGAGATAGAAACCGAGTTGTTGGTTAAAAAGGCTTAGCTGGTGTGATATACTTAAATATATGCCTATGAAAAGAGCAAATTTGTTATTTTTTCTACTTTTGTTGTTTCCCTCGTGCTTTCAGAAGGTTGGTGAACCCCTTACCCTTGTTGAAAAGGGCAAGAAGTATCTTTCGACCAGTCAATACCAGGAAGCCCTTTCGGTTTTTCAGCAGCTTGAGGCTGAGAATCCCAAGAGCTGCGATGCGGCCTATGGTATTTTGCTGGCCCAGGCGGGATTGGGGCTTAATACCTTGAATAGTCTGTTTTCCGTGATTTTTTCCGCCCTCGGTAGTCTGGGCGGCAGTGACGAGACAACCCTGCCTTCCCTGTTCCCTGTTTATCCACTTCAACCTCTTCAGAACACCTCAACTTCGGATACGATCAACAGTATCATAGAGCAGTTTTTCATTCCCTTTCTGTCTCAGTTTCAACAGGTGGAAACGGCTGTACAGCGGATAGAGCAAACCGGCTGTACGTTCTGGCTTGACCACTACGTGGTGGACCTCAGGCTTGGAGATATAATATGGGTTTACATGGACCTTCGAGGAGAATGGTCTGTAGTTGAAGCGAAGATTATAGGCGCGATTTTTGACCTGATCACCGCTGTGGATTACCTGGTACTTTCGCTTGACCTTAACGTCAACCTTGACCCCATTTTTACCGCGCTCTTGAGGATATTCGTCAACTGTACACAGCAGGACGACGTAATGCAATGCGTTAACAACTTTTCCGACAATACGATTCCGTATCCTGTTGCGGATAAACTCCTGGCTATTACAAGGGGCGACCTTGTTACCACACTTCGTGCTCTCGGTTTTATTTTTGCAAGAAGCCCCAATTTTCTCGCGTGGCATCCTTCCCGTTACGGGTACTTTCTGGAAGTGGGAACTGAATTCGCCAGTTCGCTGACCCGGATAGCCGATGCTTTTAATATTCTGATGAACCGGAAAACCGACGTGCCGGGTTATGATTTGCACGATGATCCCACGGACGACGTAATTGTTTTCAAGGATAGTGCCACCATTGGTGCGTATGACCCGGACGATGATATTTACATGAACGCGTACAATCCTTTGAAACCAGAGCTCGAGATGAAGGAGGATAATATCTGTTATAACATATTCATCGGTGTGTCTCCCATAAATGATGACCCCAATGCAATGGAGTGGTGTAAAAATACGTTTTTCGATGTTTTCAAGTCCATTATTATCTCCGATGCTTTTGCTAAACTTCTCGATTTCATGTATGACTGGGCAAATATTTTCAGTGGAAAGGATCAGGAGGGTTTAATTCGTCCTGGAGAGTTGAGGGATGTGCTTTTGGGATCTCTGGTGCCGATACCGGATGTGTTTTCTTTTAAACCCCAGGCATGGTTTTCCAAGACCCCGGATGAATTCCTCCGTACTGTTTCGCCGCCGCGGGAATGGTTGCCGTTTTACAGGGATATGGACGGCGATGAGTACGAGGACTTTGTTGTGGAAGGTGAGACATACTCTTCTTCATCCACCTATCCGTGCAGTGCAACTTATATCAAATACGGGGATTGTCCACATTTTCCCACCTCGTTCACGTGGTTCAAATCAGCAACGCCCCTTAATCTCCAGATTCCTCCGGATTGCGAAGGACCCACAGAGAACGTGTTTCTCCTTTACATGGCCCCACAGGATCCATCTCTGGGGGGTGCGCTTTACGTAAACCTGGACTCTTCCGAGTTCCCTGTGTGTTCTAATTCCATTGAAGACGCGGTGAGAAACACGGGAGCACCCTACGTATTGCTTACTCCTGACACGCAGGGGCGTTACCTTTTCAACAAGGCGCTGAACATTATTTTCAAACAGTTCTCAGGCCTGATTTCCAGTGGTGGTGCCTCGAGTCCCTGATGATGAAACAGTTTTTTTCTCCAGAAGTTCCCGCAGACGAGAAGTTCATTCAAAAAACAGACGAGACGTTTCGTCTGCATCGCCAGGCTCTCCTTGCGCCTTTTGATCCTTTAAAAGACGAGGATTATCTGGCCCTTGCATTGAAGCACGGGAAATGGCTCAGGGAAAGGTTCGAGCGGGTGTATTTTTTCGGGATGGGCGGATCGGTCTTACCCGCTGTGGCTCTTTTTGGCAGTAACGCGGATGAGAGCGGCATAAGATTTGTTGAAACGTATTCTGGCAGTGCTTTCAGGGAAGTCATCGAATCGGTCAATGGGAATGCCCACTACGTCTTCGTGTCCAAGAGCGGTGCCACACTGGAGACGTGCATAGAATGCGCGGTGATAACGAGGCGCCTGGAGGAGAAGGGCTTAAATTCGGCCCACCACGTTACTGTAGTGACCGCCAAGAGTAATTCAATGCTGATGAAGCTCGCTCCGCCTGAATGTTATGTGCTTCCCCTGCCGGATCACATCAGTGGGCGCTATTCAGCGTTTACTCACGTGGCTGCACTCCCGGCTGCGGTAAAAGGCGAGGAGTTTTTTAATGAAATATTGACCGGTGGTCGCGCAGTACTTGAGGGAGTGGCAGAAGGTGCGCTTGTGGAAACAGGAGCTGAGTTTCTGAGACACGCATGGACATGGTATCGTGACGGTGCCCGTGTAATGGGTGTATGGACTTATGACGAGCCCCTTCGACCCCTTGCAAGGTGGCTCAGGCAGGTGTGGTGTGAAAGCCTGGGGAAAAAGGGGGCTGCATTTGACCCCGACGTGCTCCTTGTGTGGGGTCCCGAAGACCAGCACAGTGTTCTTCAACAGTTTATGGAAGGAGAAGACCGCCGTTTCTACCTGTTTATTTCAGCCGAGTCTGACGGCCCTGGCGATTCTGATGAGGTGGTTTTTCTTCCTGAGACTGTGTCAAAAGTGATGGAACTGAGGCAGGGCCTGAACCTGAAAGACGTGGAAACAGCCCAGCGTGAGGCCACGGCCTCTGCACTCGTTGAAAGTGGTCACAGGGTTGCTTTCATTAATATTGGAAATGGAGGCAATGGAGTCCTCGGGCGTGCTTATTTTATGGCTTACATGATGTTCCTCGTACCGCTGGCTGGTTTTATTCAAGGAGTTGATCCGTTCAACCAGCCAGGCGTGGAGCTGGGTAAGGTCAGAACCAGAGAAAAATTAAAAGCTTGATCAGCCGAACCACACGCTGCGGCGCTGGCTGAGAAGGTGATAGACCATCTTCTGGATGGTTGAGCGCACGCGTTCGGTCAATTCATTCACAAGAATGTCGTCCTCTGCAGCGTTCTGGGGGTATCGCGATGTGTCTACTGGTTCGCCAAACTGTACAAACCACCGTGAAGGAAGCGGCAGAAGACCTGCCAGACCGAACAGCGGAAAAAACGGCGTTACGGGGAAAAACGGGAGATTGAGAACCCTGGCGGGAAGTTTCAGGGTGCGCAAAAGGGGATAAGTCTCTTCTGAACCAACAATGGCAGCAGGAACAATTGGAGAGCGGGTTTTAATGGCCAGACGCACGAATCCACCGCGACCGAAGCGCTGAAGATTGTATCGCTCTTTATAGGGTTTGGAGATACCCTTGATACCTTCCGGGAACACGATGATGCCGAAATCAGAGTTCAGCAACCTTTCCGCATTTTCCTGGTCCGCCCTCACGCAACCGAGGCGCTGGAAAATGGTACCGATGAATGGAAGGTAGTAAATGGGATTCTCTATGAGTGGTCGAAGAGGCCTTTCGCCTGGATAGGCTTCCTCCACCGCGTGCTTTATGACCAGTCCGTCAAAGGGTATGAAGCCCGCGTGGTTGGCGACGATGATGACTCTCCCACGGGATGGTACATGCTGTACGCCTTCTGTTTTTACGCGCCACCACCGGTGATAGAGAAACTCGATGAGATTTCGAAGTTCCTCGGCTTTCATGGGATTAAAACCGAACTCGTCGTAATATGCCAGGGGTTGTCTTCTGGAAGAGGACGGTTTGGCGGTTGTCGTGGCATGTTGGGTCTTTCTTGTTCGTGGTGTCCGTGGAGTGCGTTTTTTCTGTGCCATGACCACTCCTTAAATTATTTACGAAGCTCTGACAGCTTCCAGCGTGGAGTACTTTGGGACCACCCCCAGCACTTTTTTCATTTTCGTGTTGTCCAGGAGGAAAGGAAATATGAGGTAATCCAGAAAATATCCGGGGAATGGGGCCGCACCGAGACGCCAGAGAGAGTCCAGTGCGAGATGTGCACCAGGACGCGGCATGAGAACAGGGACAGAACGGGCTGCTCGAGTGAGACTTAAAAGTGGAACGGGTGAGTCACCGGCGATGTTAACAATGCCGGGATTTTTTTTCGAGATGGAAGCTTCAAATGCACGCACTGCATCAGCAATGTGGAGCACCTGGATGACAGGATTGTATCCCGCGGCAACCGGTACCGCTTTCATGTGTATATAACGTGAAAAAAATGTGCTCACGCTTTTGCCTGTTATGAACCCTGCTCTGAGGATGGTAATGTCTGCATCCCTTACTTTCTCCCCAAAATTGAGAACCATCTTCTCTGCTTCCTGTTTATCTTCGATAAATGAGTGCCCCGAAGGCCGGCACGGGTGTGTTTCTTTGAGTAAGGCTGGGTTGCTGGGATGGGCTCCATACACGAGCGCTGTGGACTTGTAAATGAATTTCTTTACTCCGGTCATGCGGCATGCGTGCAACATTTTCATTGTCCCGATGACGTTGATTTCATGTGAGATATCAGGATCTTTTGTGGGTGTGTTGAACACTGCGAGGTGTGCGAAGGCGTTGCATTTTTCTTTTTTGAGTATGTCTCCCACCGTAAAGTGCACGGCAGGGTCGAGCAGGTCTATTTTGCAGAACGAGATGTTTCTTGCTTCCACTTGGGGGGGAAGTGCATCGAGGGTAACGATTCTTATTCCCCTTTTGCCGGCTGCACGCTGGAGGAACACGCGGCCGAGGTCGGTCCTCGTACCTGTTAGAGCGAGGACAATCATCTTATTATCGTATCATGCCTTTTCTCAAAAGTCTGAAAAAGTGGCGCCAGCCGAAAATCAGGGGATATTTCCTTTCGCGTTCTGTAAGTTCTATGCGGATCCCCTTCGCTCGCTCGATTTTATCAAGGAGATAGTCCACGTAGTTATCGAAGGTGATGATGCCTTTTGGCCACCGAGCTACGGAGCGGAACCTGCTCCACAGGATGAATGCCCGGGTACGCCACCGGAGGAAGCGTGGCGGATGTATTTCATAATGGCTGTTTTTTCGATGTACCCAGGTGGTGTTCTCTGCAAGCTGTGACAAAAGGCTGCTGTAGATGCGTGAGTAAAAGTCTTTTTCTGCTGAAAAAAGCTCCATCACCTTGGAGTCCCTTTCCACGCGAAAATCAGCACGATAGCTGAGGGAGAGGGTGTGAAGTATAATTTTCTCCATGTCGTAAGACCCGTTCATCAGGCGCACCGAGAGTTCCAGGTTTTTCATGAAGGCGGTGGCAAGGGCCTTTACGAGACGTTGTTGCACGTCACTGTGGCGCGTGTAAAGTATGACGGTCTTTTTCCCGAAACGTCCCAGGTTGTACATGTCAGAGGGCCTTTCGGCTATTTCTTTGATGAAGCGGGATGTCTTGACAACGTTGTATTTACACCGCAGTGTTTCCCCGTTTTCTCCTTTTAGAAGTAAAAAGTAAGCATTGGGCGGCATCACAGGGGCCAGCAAAGTGTTCAAGGTTTTTCGATGTTTAAACGTCTGGGAATATTTCTCCACGAGCACGTAAAAGTCGGGAAAACTGGTGGGTTTTCTGGTGCTTTCGTTCACGCACGAGCCATAAAGTATGATCGCTTCGGTGGTGGGGATATGCTCCAGGAAGTACCGGACAAAGGGTTCGAGCGGTCCTGGCTCGCCTCTGCATCCCGAGAGAATGATTTCTTCCGCGTTCACCTTTCAGACACGAAGGAGTTGAAATACCGGCCCCAGTTCTATGGTGACCCTGTAAGGGCCCGATGGCTTAAAGAGTTCCCCGTCGAATGTGTACCCTGACTCTGTTTCTGCTTCTACCTTTTCTGCGAGGTCGTTGTAGGATTTTTTGAGGATCATGCGGCCGAGGGAGAGAGCCCTGATGTTTTTTACCGCCTCCCAGGTGCTCTCCGAGAAGCACAGGAAGTAAAAGCCGTGCTTCCACATGCCGTCTCGAGCGTAGAAGGGTTTGAACCACAGCACCATCTTCGGGAACACGCTCGCAACAGCGATAAGGTAGGTCTTATAAGGGTATTCATGGCCGTCTATAATAAAATGTCCCCTGTGATGGCCGAGCAGCTGCTTCCCCTGCTTGCCTCCCATGACAAACGCGCCTATGGCCGACGTTGTGACATTGAATGCCTGCTGGACCGACGGTTCACCCGAAGCGTAATAGGCATCGCTGATGGTGTACGCCGCGCCAAATCCAATGGCGAATCCGTATTCAACCTGTCCTGTTTCGCTGTTTGTGACCTTGAGCAGGGGCGTTTTACGCAGGTTTTCTCTTGTGAGTTCTGCCAGCCCCCCGGACTTTTCAAGAAGTGTCCTGAGGTTTTTCATTGTGGAGACCGGGTTGAGGCGCACGGGAATGTTGTTGGCCGCGAGGTTCATTGTGCCGCCGCGCAGGACGAGATAAAGGGGGTATTTGCCATCTTCTCCCCATAATCTGACAATCTCGGTGACAATAACGTGGTGCGTGCCGTCCCCCCCGAGGCCCACCACCAGCGGGTAATTGTTTCTCTTGATAAGTTTCAACACCTGGTCCAGCTCTTCCAGGGTGTGGGTTTTGAAATACTCGGCCTCCGGGAATACATGAGCCAGCATGCGCTCGTCGTACAGGCCCTTGCGCACCTTGCGCGCGTTGGCATTGACGATCACTGCAATCTTGTCAGCCATGGCTTAATGTTAACGGTTAAAACGTGCTTCAATCAAGTTCTCCCGTGCTTTGTCCTTCCGGGGTCAATCGCCCGAGGTGGCTGGCGAGAGGAGAGCGGAGAGAATTTCCAGGAACTCTTTTTTTCTCAATTCCACGTTGCCGGTCCATGCCCACCGGATGATCTCCTTGGTATCCACCACGAAGGTTTGGGGGAAGAAGCAACCCACTTTATAATCCTGAGCCGCCACACCGTATTTATCTGAAAGCAGGGTAAAGGGGATGTTTATTTTTCTTTGATTTCACGCGTGTGTCCCTCTTTCTCTCCCGTGACCACCATGAGTATCTCAGTCCTTTTTCACGGTACCGCCTGTACGTCTCTACCAGGAAGGGGAGTCCTCTTACGCACTCAACGCATCCTTCCTGGAAAAAGTTAATGACAACGGCCTTTTTGCTTTTGAGGAGTTCCGCCAGGTCCACGTAACGCCCGCGGGTATTACGCAGGATGAGGGGCGGTGCCTTTTCGCCTGTTTTCATGGCACCGGCTGCCACCGGGAAAAATGTTGATGCACCTGTCAGAATGGTGCTCAGCAGAACAACTATTGTGGCTGAGCGTTTTCCTGCTATTTTATTCAACCTGCTCGGGGACTCAGTTAAAAAACTATCATTCTCTGGAAGCAACGTCAATTAAACGGTGATGGTGATGTTCAGGCTCGATCAAGTGCTGCTCTGTGTTCAGAATCCGCCGCGAAAAGGACACCCCGATGCTTTGCCGCTGGAACAGGAGGGGTGAAGAGGTTGAAGGTCACGTCAGGTGAACATCGGATTGTCGTGGGGGACCGGGAAAGGTTCAGGCCGTGGGACCAGACCATTGTTGTGGGTGTGAAAGAGCACAAGCAGGTGGTGGCTGAGCCGAGGTCCCGGGTTGGCAAGCTGATTCTGGCTTCTCAGCCCCGGGGTGCCGAGGTGTACGTGGACGGTGAAAGGAAAGGTGTCACTCCCGTGGTTCTCAAGCTCCTTCGCGGCCAGCACACCATCACTTTGAGAAAGGAAGGCTACAGCGAGGTTTCGGAAAAGATTGAAATAGATGAACAGGAGGTGAAGCGCCTGAGTCTGGAACTGCCCAGGTACAGGCCTGCGCTTGTGAGGGTGAAGGTGTCTGAGCCGGCTGATATTTACGTGGACGGGCGGGAAGTGGGCAGTGGAAGTGAGCTGACACTGCAGGTGCCCTCGAGAGAAAAAGTGGTCATCACCGCCCGCAAAAGGGGTTACCTCACCGCCCGCGAAGCAGTGTGCATGCACCCCCGCGAGGAAAGGACCGTTTACCTCTTCCTGAGAGAGCGTCCCTTCTTGTTAGGGATTTTATCGGTGGCATTTCTTTACAATCACCCTCCCCTCGCCGGTTTTGAGGGTGGTGCGGGCGTGTGCTTTATCACGAGGTGTACCTGGATGAATACTACATTGACAAATACGAGGTGACTGTGGCGCAGTACAGGGAATGCGTTAATGCGGGTGTATGCACGGAGCCGGGAACAGGTGGCTCGTGTTATTTCGGGGTCTGGTCTCAACATTTGACATTCGGGGTTTTGTTGCGGGGCCTTAAGGGTGGTGCGGCACGTGGATGAATACCGCTTTGCTCATCCTCCCGCGTTGCGAGGGATTCGTTCGCGAGGACTGATGTCCCGGGACTGTTTCGTTGCTTGCGTTGTTTGCTACTCGCGATGACTGTTTGGCGGTGGTATTGCTTTGGTTGCTCTCCCGCGGAAGTCGTGATCGCTCCTCGTAATGACGGATAGGGAGGCAGAGTTGCTCGGTCGTCAAGCTGAAAGCGGTCTGCCTCGGAACGGCCGGGTAAGGGAGCTGTCAGTACGAGTCCCGTCTTTGAGAGGATGAAACCATCTCCTACGCCCCCGGAACTACTTCACAATAATTTGGGGATGAATGTTGTCAGATACTCAGGTTGTGGTATATAAAATTATCCAACGCGCCTGTAGCTCAGCTGGACAGAGCACTGGACTACGAATCCAGGAGTCGCAGGTTCGAATCCTGCCAGGCGCGGTTTGTTTAAACTATTATTAATGTGTTTTTTGAAATGCAGGTCGGCATTCGAGTATTTGAGTTTCGATTGACCTGGTACTGTAACTGTAAAATAAAGATAATAAAAAATAATAAATCTCTAAGGTAAAAGATGCTTGAGTTATTAAAAGATATCCGGGGATTTCTGAAGGAGCGGAAAAAGTGGTGGTTGATTCCAGTTGTCGTTGTTCTTCTCTTGTTTTTCGTGCTCATATTTGTAACGTCTGGCTCGGCCGTGGCACCCCTTATCTATACCATTTTTTGAACTGCCTGCCCTGTGCTATTGAATATAATCCAATCACAGAGGGAGATTGTTTTTCAATTTCACCTCAATAGGTTAAAATCATTTGCCAATGAAAAATAGCGCTTTACCAGTTTTGGCCCTTGTTTTCGTTTTGTTACCTGTGGAAAGAGATCCATGGGTTTTTGTATATTTCCTGCGTTTTACTGTTTATAAATGTTGTTTTTCCTTCCCTTGATCAGCTGCTTACCAAATGGTGGTTGAAGCTGGACGAAACGCTGAGTATTATTCCCACCTTTATAATTCTCTTGCTGGTGTGGGCTTTTGTGCTGGTTCCCGTAGGGATAATTTCAAGATTAGGAAAAAATCCTCTGTGGCTGAGGAGACCTGATACAGGTACTTTTTAGAAAGACTCACCTCAAAAATTTACAAAGAGGGATTTGGAGAAACCGTGGTGAAAAGCTCAGAATACGTTATTGGTATTTCTGCTTTTTACCATGATTCAGCAGTAGCGGTTCTCAAAGACGGGGAAATTCTCTGTGCTGCGCAGGAGGAGAGGTTTACAAGGAAGGAACACGATCCATCGTTTCCATCGAATACCTGAAATGGTGCCTGGAGTATTCAGGAATTTCCACGGATAACACCCATTGCTGTCGCGTTTTACGATAACCTCTTCTCAAATTTGAGAGGCTTTTGGAGACATATTATGCTTTTGCTCCGAGAGGTTTTACGTCTTTTTTCAGAGCCATACCTGTTTGGATAAAGGAGAAGGTCTTTTTAAAAAAGATCATTCGTGAAGAGTTTAAAAAGGCCGGGGCGGACACTGGTGTGAACATTCAAATAGGAGAAGATATTCCCCTTTTGTTCCCAGAACACCATCTTTCCCATGCAGCGAGTGCCTTTTATCCATCACCATTTCAAAGAGCCGCTGTGGTTACAGTAGATGGGGTTGGTGAATGGGCTACTGCTTCAATATGCAGGGGTGAGGGGAAGAATCTGGAGAAAATAAAGGAAATACACTTTCCCCATTCTCTCGGGCTTTTATATTCCGCTATTACATAACGGCAGTCCAGAAGATGAGCGTACCAGAAAATACATACGGTTAATTCTTGATCATTTAATAGATGTAAAAGATGACGGTTCGATCTGGCTGAACATGGAGTATTTTGATTATGCCACAGGATTGAAGATGGTGAAGGATGAAAAATGGACAGAAATTTTTGGCATACCTCCGAGGAAACCGGAAACAGAGCTTACCCAGGAGTACTGCGACCTCGCTCTCGCCATACAAAAGGTTACGGAAGACATCATGTTAAAGATGTGTTCGTATGCCAGGAAGATCACCGACGAAAAACACCTTGCTCTTGCCGGTGGAGTTGCACTCAATTGTGTTGCAAACGGGAAGATTTTGAGGTCAGGACTTTTTGGCGATATATGGATACAGCCCGCGGCTGGAGATGCAGGTGGTACCCTTGGGGCTGCTTATGCTGCATGGCACATATACCTTAATAGAGAGCGGCATACCAATGGCGGTTCAGATAAAATGAAGGGTAGTTGCCTTGGTCCTGCATTTTGTGATGATGACATTGAGAAGGTGCTGCGAAAGTTTAATGCACATTGTGTATAAAGTACGAGAATTTCGATGAATTATGTAATGTGACTGCAACATACATTGCAGAAGGCAAGGTGGTGGGCTGGTTTCAGGGAAGAATGGAATGGGTGCCAAGGGCGCTGGGCAATCGCAGTATCCTCGGGGATGCGAGAAATTCGGAGACTCAGAAGAGGCTGAACCTTAAAGTAAAATTTCGAGAGTCATTTCGTCCTTTTGCGCCTTCAGTTCTTTATGAAGATGCAGGTGAATATTTTGAAATTGACCGCCCTTGTCCCTACATGCTTCTGGTTGCTGATGTAAAAAAGTCACGAAGGACTCCTCTGCCGGAAAATTACCATGCCATGAGTGTAAGAGAGAAACATTACGTTATCAGAAGTGATATTCCAGCAATAACACATAGACTTCAGCGCAAGACTGCAAACAGTTCACAAAGAAACCAATGAAAAGTACTGGAGGCTCCTCCAGGCTTTTAAGAAACTAACAGGTTACAGCGTTATTGTAAATACATCATTCAACGTGCGGGGTGAGCCGATTGTGATGACTCCAGAAGATGCTTACATCTGCTTCATGCGCACGGATATGGATTATTTTGGTAATGGGAAACTATCTGCTCGACAAAACAAATCAGCCCCCCTGGAAGGAAACCAGAGACTGGAGAGAGGATTTCGTTCTTGATTAAATGTATAAGGAATGCCAGGATTTACGATTTACTCCGCAATTTTTAGACCCGAGGAGACACCTTCAAAATCTCCAAGCATGCCTGTAATCATGTATTTCTCGTCGAATGCCTGATTCGCGAGTTCTATTACATCGTCACGGGTGACAGATTCTATCATTTTTATAAGGTCTGGAAATGTCATAACTCTTTGAAAGTATATTGCGCTTTTAGCAAGAAGGTGCATTCGGGCATCAGTACTTTCCATGCTCATGTACATTACACCCTTGAGATGGTCTTTTGCTTTCGTAAGTTCATCTTCTGTCACATCGCCCTGCTTGACGCTGTGAAGTTCGTGTAGGATCTTTTCTCTCACTATCAGATAATTTTCGGGTGAGCTTGCACAGTAAATTCCCATTACACCCGCATCCTGATACATGGAAAAGAAGGAGTATATTGAGTATACAAGACCTTCCCTGTTACGAAGACGCTGGAACAGACGAGATGACATCGAGCCCCCAAGCAGTGAATTGAGAATGGAAACAACGTGGCGTTTGGGATGTGAATATCCAGGTCCCGGACCACCCATTACAATGTGTACCTGCTCTGCGGGCTTGCTGATAACTACTTCGCTGCGTTCAGGAGGAAGAGGAGCTTTTATAGTGACATCAATTCCTTTACGAAGGTTGGCACAGAATTTCTCTTCCACGAGGTCTACCAGGTGTTGGTGATCTACATCTCCACTGGCACTGATGATAATCCGATCCGGTGTGTAAAAGCGGTTGAAGTAAGAACAAATCTTTTCCCGTGTCATGGAAAGCACACTTGACGTTGTGCCGAGTACGGATCTGCCCAGTGGGTGACTGTGAAACACACGACGGTAGAATCTGTCAAACAGGAAATCGTCCGGAGACTCTTCCGAGGCTGAAATTTCCTGAAGTATAACCATCTTCTCCTTGTCTATTTCTTCCTGTGAAAAGCGCGAGTTACACAGGATGTCAGAAAAAAGAGTCACAGCCTTTTCCAGGTGCTCACTCAGGATTTTTGCAAAGAAGCATGTAATTTCTTTATCCGCGTAGGCATTGAGCACACCGCCCATCGAGTCGATTTCATGAGCAAGCGCCGCAGAACTGCGATTTTCTGTGCCTTTGAAAAACAAGTGTTCTATGAAGTGGGATACTCCGTGGTCAGAGTCTGTTTCGTATCGTGATCCCGCCTTTATGTATACTCCTAATGCTATTGTTTTCAGGTGTGGGATTTTTTCTGAGATGACGGTTAAACCATTTGATAATTCATGGCGGGATATCATGTTGTCAGGATTGGCCATTGGATGTTCTGTGCATTTTTTCTTTCAGAACTTCCTTTCGGCTGAAATAGAGCTTTCCGTCCTCTTCCATCTTGATGAGTTTCACCTCTACAGTGTCTCCTACTTTAAGCACATCTGACACGCGCTTTGGATGCTTGAAGTCTATTTGTGTTCTGTGCAAAAGGCCGACGGCTCCCGGGAGAATTTCCACCAGTGCTCCGTAATCGAAAAGTTTGACCACCCTTCCTGTATAAACCTTACCCACTTCAGGGTCCTCTGTGAAATAATTTATCAGTTCAAGTGCTCTGGTCAACGAATCCTCGTCTCCTGCAAACACATATACTGTTCCGTCTTGATTGATGTCGATGTTGGCTCCGGTTTTATCAATAATGCTCTTAATGTTTCTGCCACCAGGACCTATAAGATCTTTAATTTTTTCGACTTTGATTTTCACTACTTTTACCCGGGGTGCGTACGGAGACACCTGAACTCTCGGCCTGTCAATGACCGAGTCCATGATATCAAGAATTTTGAGCCGCGCATCTTTTGCACGCCGTAGGGCTTCGCGCAATATGTTGAAATCTATTTTTTCCACTTTTATGTCCATCTGAAGTGCAGTGATTCCCTCACGCGTGCCGGCTACCTTGAAGTCCATGTCACCCATGTGGTCCTCGTCGCCGAGGATGTCTGTGAGTACGCGGTATTCCTCACCTTCTATTACAAGCCCCATGGCGACACCTGCAACAGGTGCGGAAATAGGTACTCCTGCATCCATAAGAGAAAGAGATGCACCGCATACAGTGGCCATGGAAGACGAACCATTGCTTTCGAGGATGTCAGAAACTACTCTGATTGTATAAGGAAACTCTTCTTCTCCCGGGACCACCGGTTCCAGTGCACGCTCCGCCAGTGCACCGTGTCCAATTTCCCTCCTGCCGGGCCCGCGGATGGGTCTTACCTCTCCAACACAGAAGGGGGGAAAATTGTAATGAAGCATGAAGTGCTTGGCACTTTCACCTTCAAGCGCTTCAACAATTTGCTTGTCTTCACGTGTGCCCAGCGTTGTGACAACAACTGCCTGGGTTTCACCCCTGGTAAATATGGCTGAACCATGTGTGCGAGGCAATACGCCGACCTCACACGTTATGGGTCTGATGTCTCCCTCAGAGCGCCCGTCAATGCGCTGGCCCGTGGAAAAAAGCTTCTCACGAAGCACGTGCTTCTCTACTTCTTCAACAATCGCTCTCACTGCTTCTATAGAGAAGTTTTCCCTCTCTTCTTCAGGGACGTTCTGAAGGAGTTCCTCGGGGATCCGGTTTATTTTTTCTCTACGCTTTTTCTTTTCCTGGATGGATAGAGCTTCTCTGACTTTCTCTTCGGCTGTTTTTTTAAAACTTTCACGGTACTCTTCAGGTAGTTCCGGCCTGATAACTTCGTCCTTGGTGACTTCAAACTGGCTGATGAATTCTTTTTGCTTTTGGACGATTTTTTGAATATGTGTGTGTGCAAACTCAATGGCATCAGCAACAATTTCTTCCTTTTCAAAACGCGCGCCTGCCTCAACCATTACAATTCCCGATTCCTTCCCTGCCACCAGGATATCAAGGGTGCTGCGTTCCAGTTGTTCAAACGTGGGATTGACAACGAATTCTCCATCGACACGTCCCACCCTTACGGCAGCAAGAGGACCATCGAATGGCACCGGAGAAATCATCAGGGCAAGGGAGGCTGAGTTGATGGCGACCACGTCTGGATTGTTTTCCTGGTCGTGAGAGAGGACCCACGCAATCACCTGGAGCTCTTTGCGATAGGCTCGATCAATAAGAGGGCGAATCGAGCGGTCTATAACACGGGCGACGAGAATTTCTCTATCAGTGGGACGGCCTTCCCTCTTTATAAATCCTCCTGGAATTTTCCCCGCAGCATAGTTTTTTTCTCTGTATTCCACTGTAAGGGGAACAAAATCCAGGCCTTCAATCTCTGATGGCGCACGCGTGGCCGCAACAAGTACCACTGTATCACCATAACGGCCGACGACAGAACTGTCAGCCTGTTTTGCCCACTGCCCTGTATGGAAATGAAAGACACTATCCCCCAACGTAAAAGAAATTTCTTTTTTCATTCACACTCTCCTTACTTTCTCAGGCCGAGGGACTCGATGAGCTTCAGATACCTTTCTTCATCCACGCGCTTAAGGTATTTCAGCAACCTTCTCCTCTGACCCACCATTTTCAGCAAGCCCCTGCGAGAATGCAGGTCCTTCTTGTGTACCTTGAAGTGGTCCATAAGTTTGTTGATACGCTCTGTGAGCAATGCAATCTGCACCTCAGGGGAGCCGGTATCATGCTCGTGTAACCGGTACTTCTCAATAATCTTTTGTTTTTCTTCTTTTTCCAGAGACACCCCTGACCTCCTCCATTAGAAGTTATAATGTGTTGTGAGTTTAATTTACCCCATCACCCTTAAAAATTCAAAGTCCCCTCGACCTGAAGGCACAAACCGCGCGATGGCCAGAAGCTCACCTTCTTCGCTGGTAAGTGCTACGACCTCTCCAAAAGCCGGTGGGTTCAAGTAACGAGTTTGACTGAGTCGTGGGGGGATTCCGTGTCTGACTCTGTAGATCATTTTCGGGCCAACCACCAGGGTTTTGAGACCGAGCTTTTCCGGGATAATATCGTGAAGCACGGCATCGACATCGCCTCTTTCCAGTGCCTCGATGGCTTCGTGTAAGGGGATTGCCTGTTCAAGCGAAAACGGCCCGGTTTGTTCACGCCGCAGCGCCGAAAGGGTTCCCAGTGTTCCAAGCTCACGTGCAATGTCTCTCGCAAGAGCCCTCACGTAAGTTCCTTTTGAACAGCGGATTTTTACAACCGCTTTGTCACCCTCAATTCGACCCAGTTCCATTGAGTATATCTTGATTTTTCGGGGTTTCATGCGGGGTTTGCGCCCTTTTCTCACGAGCCGATAAGCTCTTTCGCCATTGACTCGAAGTGCTGAATATTCAGGTGGAATCTGTTCCATTTCTCCTGTCAGACGTGTAAGAACATCCTGTAGTCTATACGGATCTATACCGGAAAAATCCGCGTCCCGTTCAATGACCTCACCGGTAATGTCCAGAGTATCTGTCTGTACACCAAAAAGTATTTCTGCTGTATAGACCTTATCTGCATTAAGTAGCAGGGACGTCAACTTGGTCGCCTTGCCCACTGCAATGGGAAGTACACCCGTTGCCATGGGATCGAGAGTGCCGAGGTGTCCCACCTTGGTATCTTTGAAGTACCGGCGCATCTCTTCCACAATATCGTGGGATGTAAATCCCGCCGGCTTGTCAACAATAATGAACCCGCTGTGTTCCTGTTTGGGTTTCACCGCGTCCTCACTTCCTGAAGCAAGGTGAGTAACCTTTTTTTCACGGCTTCGTATGAACCCTCTACTTCAGCACCTGCAGCCTGTCTGTGGCCGCCTCCTCCCATGCGTGCTGCGATTTCAGCTGCATTTATTGTAGAGACTTTTGAACGAATACTTATTTTAAAGTGGTTATTTTTGATTTCACGTATAAGAAAGGCCACGTCTACGTCTCTAATGTCACGGGCAAAATTAACGAATTCTTCTGTATCTTCCGGGCGTGCCCCTGTTTTTTCATACATGTGTGTGAACACCGAGATAACAGATGCTTTCAAATCAGGATAAAACTCGAGTGTCTGCAACGCAAGTGCAAGAAGTTTCATCCGCCTCAGAGGATAACTTGAATATATGGAGGAGTACACGAGATGGGGATTGACACCTCTTGTCACCAGATCAGCTGCCATGACGAGACACTCGGCATTCGTATTGGAGTAACTGAAGTTGCCTGTATCAGCCACCACTCCTGCGTATAGATTTTCCGCAACTTCTATTCCAAATTCGGGTACGAGTTTTTTGATGATCCGGTACACGAGGACTGCTGTTGCTGCTGCGGAAGAATCAACATAATTCATGTGTCCAAACAGAGGATTGGATTCGTGGTGATCTATGTTCAGCACCTCTTTACCCTGTACGTATTTTCCAAATTCTTCGTGCACGCGCTGTAGTCCTGCAGAATCAAGAACAATTACACATTCTGGTTCAAAATCAGCAGGAAGTTGAGTTTCTATAAGCTGACAGCGGGGTAAAAACCTCAAAACCTCTGGTACACCTGAAGTATTGAATGAACGACAATTCACACCTTTTTGAGCAAGTGCGAGGTGAAGAGCGAGCTGTGATCCAAGAGCGTCGGCTTCAGGATTTTTGTGAGATGCAATGAGGCATGAAGTGAGATGACTCAGGCGGTGAACCACGGCTTCCAGTTCTTCCTGAAGTTTATGGACACTGGAATCTTTCACTCGGATTCTTCCCCTTCATTCATCGTTGTGTAGAGAGGGTCAAATTCAAAAGTAAGCTGTGGGATGCGTTTGATGTTGAGATTTTTAAGCATTAAATGCCTGATAAAGCCTGATGCGCGCTGAAGTCCTTTCTGCACTTCTTCAATGCGTTCTTCTTCCCGTACGTAGAAATAGACGACTGCTGAACTTAGATCTTCCTTGACTTCAACTGAGGTAACAGTGACATCCCTTACGCGTGGGTCCTTTACGCGTTTGAGAAGAATATTGGAGATTTACTCCCGGAAGAGTGTTACAAGTCTTTCAGATCTTCTGTATGGTAAATATCCCATAATTAGAACTTTATGATCTCCATATAATGACTCTCAACGCTTCCTGGAGCAATACGGTCAATAAAGTTAAGAGCTTTATCAAGCACAGAGTTGACAAATTCGTGCGATGTTCCAACTGTGACGAACGAAAGCTCTCCCTGCTTTTTGCTGTTCTGGAGTCCTGTTTCTGCAACAGAGGCGTTAAATTTATTTTGCAAACGCTGTTTGATCGAATTCATTCTTTTGCGTTTTTCCTTAATGGAGTACGGTTGAGGTATCTGCAAGGTGACCACCAGAATTCCTATGAACATCGCAGATACTCCAGGAAAAGTTCCCCATCATGCAGTTGCTTCTTTGGAGACCTCTTCATAAAATTCGAGACGGTCTCCTTCTTCAAAATCGTTAAATCCATCTACTCCTATTCCGCATTCAAACCCCTTTGTTACCTCCCTTACATCCTCCTTAAATCGTTTCAAAGAGGAAACAATTCCTTCTCCCACCTGTTCACCATTTCGCAAGATTTTTACCTTTGAGTTCCTCCTTACACGGCCGTCCGTAACCAGACATCCGGCAACCACCCCCACGCTGGATATGCGAAACACCTGTTTCACCTCAGCTGCTCCAATCTGGACCACTTCCACCTCAGGGGCAAGAAGACCTTTAACAGCTTTTTCTACGTCCTCTAAGAGCTCGTAAATAACTTCATAGGTCTTGATCTGGACCTTCTCTTTTTTGGCGGCTTCCTTTGCTCTTGGATCTGGCTTCACATTAAATCCCACAACAACTGCGTTGGATGCAGATGCAAGCATTACATCGCTTTCGGTAATGGCACCAACCCCTTTATGGACGACTTCAACCTGTACTTCATTAGTACTCAAGCGTTTTACCGCGTTTTCTATTGCTTCTACAGATCCCAGATAATCGGCTTTAATAACAAGGTTAAAATGTTTTAATTCACCTTCGCTGATTTTCTGGAAAAGGCTTTCGAGTGTGACCTTTTCTGGAGTGACGACTTCTCCCTTGGCTGCTTCACGTTGCTGTTTGTAAAATTCTGCGATCCTGCGGGCTATATCTTCATTTTTGACTGCGTAAAGATGTTCTCCTGCTTCAGGAACTTCACTCAAGCCCACGACCTCTACAGGGACTGATGGTCCGGCTGATTTGACATTTTTCCCGGTCCAATCTATCAACGACCTCACTCTGCCGAAAGCCGTACCAGCAACAACCCAATCGCCTACCTTGAGCGTGCCCTCTCTTACCACGACCGATGCCACAGGGCCTCTTCCTTTATCCAGGCGGGATTCGATGATAATTGCATGAGCACGTTTGGAAGGATCGGCCTTAAGTTCGTGCATCTCCGCAACCAGAAGCACTGCTTCCAGCAGCTCCTGAATGCCCTGCCCTTTAATAGCGGAGGTTTCAACAAACAACGTTTCACCGCCCCATTCCTCGGGTATGAGCTCGTGTTCTGCAAGCCCCTTTTTTACTGCCTCGACATTGGCGTTTGGCTTGTCAACTTTATTAATAGCAACTACAATCGGCACCCCTGCTGCACGCGCGTGGTTAATCGCTTCTACGGTTTGAGGCATTACGCCGTCATCAGCCGCGACAACGAGAATCACAATATCTGTCACCTGAGCTCCGCGAGCTCTCATGGTGGTAAATGCTTCGTGTCCGGGCGTATCAATAAATGTGATCGTTCCCTTGGGTGTTTCAACGACAGAAGCACCTATGCGCTGTGTGATTCCGCCTGCCTCACCTGCTGCAACATTGGTTCTGCGAATGGCATCCAGAATGGAAGTTTTACCGTGATCGACGTGTCCCATCACCGTAACCACCGGGGCGCGGGGGCGAAGTTTTTCCGGGTCTGAAGGTCCGATGTCAAAATGATCTTCAGGGCGGAACTCTTCTTTTTCCACTGTAAAGTTGTAATCTGCTGCAACAAGAGCTGCCGCTTCGAAATCTATCAGCGTATTCCTGTCGGCTTCGACCCCGAGATCTCGAAGTTTTGCGAGGACTTCGTTGACCTTAGCTCCCAGGCGCTGAGCCAGCTCGGCAACCTCTATGCTTTTTTCCACCTTGATAATTCGTTTTTCTTCTTTGGGTACGGTAATGGTTGGCTTCTTCACGGGTCGTTTGGGCGGAATTTTTTTCCTGACCTGGAAGCGTGAGCGCTCTTCTTCTGTATAAAGGTCTTCCCGTGTGAGAATTTCACGCCGCTTGATAACCTTTTTTCGAAGTATTTTCTCCTCTTCCGGAAGTTCCTTGCGCTTTTTTGCCTTTTCTTCTTTTCGTCGTTGTTCTTCTTCGGGTGTAAGCGGTGGAATCTGAGAGGGGATGGACTCCACCGGTGCTTCTTCAGTGATTTCTTCTTTTGTTTCTTTCGGTTTCGGTGTTTCCTCCTCTACAGCAGCAGGTTTTTCGGCAACCTGTTGCTGTTCTGCATGTGTTTCTTCTTGGACCGTTTCAGTTACCGCTTCTTCTTTCTGTTCTTCAGAAACCTCTTCGGCCTTTTTCTCCTCTGGAACTTCAATCTTCTCTTCGGGTGCTGCCGGAGTAGGTGCGCGCCTGCGCCGAATGACTGTTCTTCTTTCCACTTTTTTTTCTTTTTCAACTTCAAAGCCTAAATGTTTCAACAAAGCCTGATAGTCTTCTTCGTCCACGTTGGACCGGGTAGACTTCACGGTAATGCCTATCTTTTCAAAATGCTCCATAACCTCGCGAGGAGACATGCCAACACTGCGTGCTATCTCTGTAATTTTTTTCTTTTTGGCCATTTCTCAACGGTCCTCCATGAGCCTTTTCAATTTTAATCTTATATTTTCCACCTGTCTCCCCACCCGAGGAGTACGTGCGATCAGCTCTACGGTCCCATTTTTATGCATCACGTACACGGCTGCTCCTGAGGTTACGGCACCCATGACCTTTTTGTTCAGGACCTGCTGCAGTTCGTTGACTATGAAATGAATGAGTTTTTCCGGTTTTTGGGGACAATGCACTTTCTTCAACATGCGCCTGATGCAATTTGAATTCGGACAGGTATAAATACCGTATCCACCGGCTCGATATTCTGGATCAAATGCGAGATTGTGGTCTTCATCCAGGTAAAATCTGAGTAGTGTGTATTTGTTTGCCTGACGGAAGCAACCTCGACACCGTCGGAGAGGTGTCTCTCCTGTTTGAAGATTACTCCCTGACCCCGCTCTGGTTCTTTCAGAGTTCAACTTATCACCTTTAATGCTTACACCAGGAGTATAAGTGTAATTCAACAAAGTTGCATTTGCTTGTGAAAACATACTCAATGCTCCTCCTGTTCTTCGGTTTCGTTTGAAGCGTCTTCGTTACTTTCCTGTTGATCCCCGCTCGTGGCAGTCGTTTCTACACTGGTAGATGCCTCACTTGTGGAGACTTCATCCTGTACTTTTTCAATTTTTTCATCCTCTTCTTTCTTTTCTGCCTCTGCTTCTTCGTCTTCACCTGTTATCACAATGCCACCTTCTCCTTTTTCAATGAGTTCTTTCGCTGCTGCGATAAGCTCCTTTGCATACTTTTTATTTACTCCTGGCACGCGTGCAAGCGACTCTTCTTCTGCTTCTGCTATGTCCTCGAGAGACCTGAAGCCATAAGCCAGCAGCAGCTCTGCCATCTTACGGCCCACATCTGGTAGCTTGGTGAATAGTTTGTACGCCTGCTCACGCATCCTGTTCATCTTGGACTCGCTGATGATATCTATATTCCAGCCCGTAAGCTGTACAGCCAATCTCACATTGACACCACGGCGACCAATGGCGAGGGATTGCTGGTCATCAGGAACAATAACATGGACGGTTTTGAGATCTTCATCTACAATGATTTCGGAAATTTGCGCGGGAGAGAGCGCTTTTGCTATGAACTTGGCAGGGTCTGGATTCCATTCTATGATATCTATCTTTTCGCCCCGGAGTTCGTTCACAACATTTTGAACGCGCGATCCCCTGTAGCCCACACATGTGCCCACAGGATCAATGTCATCGGATTTTGACCTTACAGCCACTTTTGCACGGACTCCCGGCTCCCGGGCTACGGAGACAATCTCCACGGTTCTTTCACGCACCTCGGAAACTTCACTCTCGAACAGTTTTACCAGAAACTGGGGGGCAGCTCTTGAAAGAATGATTCGGGGTCCACGTGTGGATTTTTGAATATCGAGTACGTATGCACGTATAGGGTCACCCTGTTTGAATCGCTCACGCGGTATTTGTTCCTCGTACGGGAGAATGGCTTCGGTCTTACCTAGGTCCACTACGTATGCCCCCCCTTCCATCCGCAGCACTGTGCCGGTGACGATTTTATCTTTTTGGGTTTTGAATTCTTTGTAGATGAGCTCTTTTTCCGCATCGCGGAGTTTTTGAAAAAGCACCTGTTTGGCAGCCTGTGCAGCGATGCGTCCCAGATCATCTACTTCCACGCGCAAGCCGATCTGGTCTCCTATCTGGGCTTCGGGGTCGTATTTTCGAGCTTCTTCCAGAGAAATTTGTGTATCCGGATCTTCCGGGTTGTCTACCACGTCCTTGAACTCGAAAAGGTCCACCTCGCCCGTGTCCTCGTTGTATTGAGCTTCGAATATCTTATTCTTTCCAAGTTTTCTCTGTGCCGCAGAAACGATAGCTTCCTCTATAGATTCAATAATGGTACGGCGATCGAAGCCTTTTTCCTTTTCGATCTGGTCAATTACCATTTTGAGATTCATTCTAAACCCCCTTATATCTTCATCATTTCCAGAAAAAAATGATAGACAGATTTACTCACTCAGTGGGATACGAATTCAAAATCAAATCCTTTAAATTATATCAAACTATATCACACGATAATTGCTTTGAAAACATCCTTGGACCCTCAGGGTCTCTGAAGAGCGCCCCTGGAAGATGTTTTGTCGTTTATAAAGAATTCGTAAGAACCCCTCGCATATCCGCTTCTTCCAGTCTTGTGTGCGGACACTTAAAAAATTTTTTTTCAAATCCTGGAACAACAACCTGGTTGAAAATGTTGCTGAAAGTCCGAAATTGGATTGAGGTGCACGGATAAAAAACACGTGGTACAGGAATGTCGAGTGCAAAGAATGGATGTTGCGCATTTGATATAAACCTCGCCTTTTTCTTTACTTTTGGTCAAAATACGTAGATGGGAATATCACAAAGGTATAACGCAGGAGGCGTGTGATGAGTGAATGTGTGTTGCTGGAGGTAAACGAGGGAATTGCCACCGTGACACTCAACCGCCCTGAAAAGCACAATGCGCTTAATCTGGAGGTGTTCAACACTTTGGAAAGAGTGATTTTCGAAATACATCAGCGCGAAGATATTGGTTGTTTAATTCTGCGCGGTTACGGGACTGAAGCTTTTTCTTCGGGGCTGGATATGGAAGATAACGCTATACTGGAGATGTTTTCCAAGTGGTCTGATGATGTATCGCCTGAAGATCATGTAAAACGTTCTATACTGAAGCTACGAAAACCTTTTGACATGATAGCGGAACTCGAGATTCCTGTTATTGCTGCAATAAACGGATATTGCCTGGGTGGAGGAATGGAACTGGCCCTGTGTGCGGACATTCGGGTCGCTAATCCCCATGCAGTTTTTTCACTACCGGAAGTGTCTCTTGGGTTCATTCCTGACCTGGGGGGAACTCAGAGCCTCACCGCTGTTGCGGGACCGTCCACAGCCAAGTATTTCATCCTTACATCTGTTAAAGTTCGTGCACGGGAAGCTATGCTCATGGGAGTCCTCAATGAAGTAAGTTCTGAGGAGGATGCTTATTTACGCGCGAGAGAATTGGCAGAAATGATACTGGCATCTCCTGAATATCCGGTGCGTCTTGCAAAAGAAGTCGTCAACGCAGCGGTCAAAGAAAGACTTATTGAAGGCCTTGAAAAAGAAACTTCCCTCGCTACGAGAGCGGTGCTTGTTCATCCCTTCCTGAAATCTATGTTTAACAAAAGTAGCACATAAGAACATCGGCGGGCCGGTTTCCTTAGCATAGTGGTATAATAATATTGTCAGCCTGTGTGGAGCAGGCCAGGTGGTCGCCCTGGAGTTTTTACTTCAGGGAGGAAAGTCCGGACTCCACAGGGCAGGGTGGTCCTGTAGTATTATGCTGCAGGACGCCGGGTGACCGGCGGAAAGTGCCACAGAAACCATACCGCCCTGCAGCAGTACGGTAGGTATGTTGCGGGGTAAGGGTGCAACGGTGGGGGTAAGAGCCCACCCGCGGTGGCGGTGACGCTGACGCGCGGTAAACCCCACCCGGAGCAAGGCCAAATAGAGGGGCGTTTGAGGCTGGCCCGGCCGAGCCCCAGGGTAGGCCGCGTAGATTAATGACCACCCTCGACAGAATCCGGCTTACAGGCCTGCTCCACCAGGTTTTTTCGTTACTAAATGTTCAGTACAGCCGGGTGTTCATTGATAAGGCGTAAAAATTCAGAGCGGGTTTTGGCATCTTTTCGAAAGGCACCAAGCATAGCAGACGTAACCATATGTGCATTGTTTTTTCTCACGCCTCGCATTACTGTGCACAAATGATAACCCTCAACCACCACCCCGACACCAAGAGGTTCCACAACACTCATGAGTGTCTCGGCAATTTCCACAGTCATTCGTTCCTGTACCTGAAGCCTCCGTGAAAACATCTCTACAATTCTGGGTATTTTCGAGAGTCCTATGAGTTTGCCATCTGGCACGTAACCGACGTGTACCTTGCCAAAGAAAGGGAGCAGGTGGTGTTCACATAAGCTGTAGAAGTCTATGCCACGTACAATCACCATTTCGCTGTAGTCAGAGGAGAAGACCGCTCCGTTGACAATGTCTTCCAGATTCATGGAATAACCCGAGCATAGTTCGAGATACATTCGCGCCGTGCGTTCCGGGGTGTTTTTGAGGCCTTCTCTTTTCGGGTCCTCACCGATAAACCTGAGTATTTCCCGTATGGCTTCTTCGATTTTCTTTTCGACAGACATGGCAAAAGTCCTCCTTGAAATTAGACCTCAATTATCCATTTATTTACCCGCAAATTTACACTATACCTCCCTAATATGAAACCCCCCACCCTTCGGGGTCTGGTCTCAACATTTGACATTTGTTTTTAAAGCATGGTAGGGTTCTCCTCATGGCAAGGCCGTTGAGAGTAGAAATAGAAGGTGGTTTTTACCACGTTTTCTCAAGGGGTATTAGAAAAGACCCAATATTTCTAAATGATAGGGATAGAGAAGTTTTTTTAGAAAAGCTTGGAGATGAACTCAAAAAATACGGTATAAAGTGCCATGCATACGTACTTATGAAAAATCACTATCATTTGTTATTGGAGACCCCCCAAGGAGGTCTCCAAAGGGCTATGCACGGGATAAATGGCTCGTATGCTAACTGGTTTAAGAAAAAACACGAATTGGTTGGACCTCTGTTTCAGGGGAGATACAAAGCGATATTAATAGAAGCTGATGCGTATCTTGCTGTTGTAAGCGCTTATATTCATCTTAATCCTGTAAGAAAGGGTTATTTAGAAAAGCCCGAAGAGTATAGATGGAGTAGTTTGAAATATTACATCAAGGAGAAAGGAAAGCCTGGGTGGCTTGATACGGGGTTTACATTGTCCATGTTCGGAGAAGGGGGCATGGCCCGGAAAAGGTATTTGAAATATGTATATGAACAAATAGGAAAGAGAGAAGATCCTTTTAGAGAGGTGAAGTTGGGATTTGTTCTGGGTAGCGATGAATACGCAGAAATGGTGAGAGATAGGATAAAGAAGGAAAAGCAAGATTTGAGAAATGTAATAGAGAGAGGTGGTGTAGAGAAAGGACTAACACTTAATGAAGTAATCAGGGTGGTTATAGGCGAGTATGGCGTTGAAAAAGAGGCTGTGTTTGAGAAGAAAAGAGGTAATGAAGCGAGAAAAGCATGTATATATTTTTTAAAAAAGCTGACTCCGTTAACATTGAGGGAAATAGGGGAAATTTTCGATATGGATTACGCTGCGGTATCACAAATGGTAAGGAGGTTTGAGTCAGAAGTAGGAAATGATAAAAAGCTGAAGAGACGCGTTGAGAATATAGAAGAGCTGTTAAGCAAGTAAGACCACGAATGTTCAATGTTGAGACCAGACCCCGAAGGGGTCGAAGGGGTGGCAGGGTGTAATGTTTTTTGATGAAAATTCAGGTAAAATACGGGCTGAGCATGTGTGATTCAAACCAGGTCATATCGAAGAAGGAAAATATATAGAGGTCGTAAAGATTTAAAATTAAAATTAATTGGAGGTGGGGATGATCAGGGTTAGACAGTTGTCTGTATATGTACCGTTGGTGTTGATGGTTTTGACAGGTGTGGCGTCAGCTGACGTGAAGGTGGCCATTGTGGATTTGCAGAGAATTCTTTCCGAATCCATCAGGGGTAAGGAGGCCAAGGATTTACTGGAGAAGGAAGCCGAAAGAAAGAAAGAGATTATTGAAACAAAAAAAGAGGAATTACAAAAACTTATCGAAGAGTTTGAAAAACAACAGCTTGTCCTTTCGGAAAAAGCACGGGCAGATAAGCAGAGACTTATAGACGAAAAGAGCAGTGCGCTCAGGGAAATGATTATTCAATACCAGCAGGAGTTGCAGAAGAAGGATCAGGAACTTACTCGCTCTATTATTAATGAAGTGAGCGGTATTGTTGAGGAAATTGCCAAACGATACGGTTTTACCCTTGTGGTAGAGAAGAATGAAGGAGGTATCCTCTATTTTAAGAATGGGCTGGATATTACGGATAAGGTGTTAAAAGAATACGATAAGCGGGTAAAAAAACGCAGCCGATGATTCGGGAAAAATTGAGTTGTTGATATGCCTTTTATAGAACTTGGAATACCAGCTCAGGCACGCGAAATTGCGGTGGTGGTAAAAGGTGAGCTCCAGGGCCATGGTGATGTTTCCATTTTGAGGGTGGCGACACCAGACGAGGCCGGGGCGGGCGATGTGTGTTTTCTGTGGGAAAAAAAAGCCCTTTCCAAATTAAAGAAGAATGTTTCATGTGTTGTGGTTACAAAGCACATGGTGTCGGAAGTGAATGCAGATGCAGTAATTGTTCATTCTGATCCCCGCCTCGCTTTTGCAAAGTTCCTTCAGGAAAAGACTGCTTCACCATGGCTGTTTCCTTCATTAAAGGATGGAGAAGGATTGATTTGTATTGGTGAAGGTACTGTGGTGGCTGATGATGCAATGGTATACCCGTTTGTATATATTGGCGAAAGGAGCAAAATAGGTCGTCGTACCAGAATTATGCCGTTTTGCTATATTGGCTCAGACACTTACATCGGTGATGATTGTATTCTGTTCCCGGGAGTGACAGTTTACGGAAATACACGCATGGGTTCCCGTGTTATTGTTCATGCCTCTGCAGTAATTGGAGCTGATGGGTTTGGCTTCGTCAGGAATGATTCAGGATGGGCTAAGATTCCACATCGTGGAGGAGTGGAAATCGGTGATGATGTTGAAATTGGTGCTGGTGTAACCATAGATAGAGGTACTCTTGGAGTTACCAGGATCGGCAATGGTGTCAAAGTGGATAACCTTGTACAGGTTGCACACAATGTGGAAATAGGAAGTCATACAATCATCGCTGCCCAGGCGGGAATATCGGGTTCAGTAAAGATTGGTGAAGATTGTCTGGTCGGTGGCCAGGCAGGATTTGTGAACAATATTCGTATGGGCAACCGAGCAGGTGTAACGCCTAAATCAGGAATTCACACTGATGTGCCTGATGGAGAAGTGGTAAGCGGGTATCCCGCTGTGACTCACCGTGAATGGTTGAGGATTATGGCCGCCCTCAGGCATCTTCCTGAGATGAGGAGAACCCTTCAGGGTATTCGTCGAAAGGAGGAGAAAGAAGATGAGCGTTGACATCAATGAAATTTTGAAAATTCTTCCGCATAGGTTTCCCTTTTTGCTGGTGGACAGGGTGGAGGAGTTCAAAGAAGGAGAAGGAATTACTGTCCGTAAGGCTGTGACCGTGAATGAACCGTTTTTTCCGGGACATTTCCCTCAAGAGCCGGTATTTCCCGGGGTTTTGATTATCGAGGCGATGGCTCAGGCATGTGGATTGTACGTAGGGCTTTGCGGAGAAATGAAAAGCCTTTTTTATCTTGCAGCAGTAGAGAATGCCCGTTTTCTCAAACCTGTACGCCCGGGTGATTTACTTATTATTAAAGCCGAGCCTGCGGGAAGTAAATTAGGTGTGATTTCCTTCAATGCAAAGGCTTATGTGGATGGTGTAGAAGTAGCTCGATGCCGGATAACAGCGGCTCAGGTAAGAAAATAATGGCTTCCAGAGTCCACATCCACCCGACGGCCGTGGTTGATTCTCGGGCGAGACTTGCTCCGGGTGTAATTATAGGACCCTATGCTGTTATCGAGGGCAATGTTGAACTGGGTGAGGGTTGTATCGTGCACTCGCATTGTGTCATCAAAGGACCTGTAATCGCAGGACGCGAAAATGAATTTTATCCTTTTTCAGTGATTGGAGAGCCCCCTCAGCATTTGACGAAAGGCAAGATCGGCGGAGTTCGAATCGGGGACAGGAACGTTTTCAGAGAACATGTCTCTGTTCATGCGTCTACCGAACCCGAAGGCACACGGATAGGAAATGGTAATTATTTCATGGCCACTTCTCATGTGGCTCATGATTGTGTGGTTGGAGACGGTAATATATTTGCCAATTACGTGGGACTTGCAGGACATGTAGAGGTGGGGAGTAATAATTTTTTTGGAGGGCATTCAGGAATTCACCAGTTTGCACGTGTGGGTTCTTTCTGCATGATTGGCGGAGGTTCTATGGTGCCCAAGGACGTTGCCCCATTTACAATTGTTCAGGGCGATCGGGCGCATTTTGCGGGCCTGAACGCCGAAGGACTAAAACGGGCCGGGTATTCTGTAGAGGATATTGCGGTGGCGAGAGAAGTCGTAAAAATCTTCTTCCGCAGTGGTCTACTTGTTCAGGAAGCACTGAAACTTATCGAGGAAAAACTGGGTGATCATGAGCTTTCCAGAATGTTTGTCGAGTTTGTAAAAAAATCCCGCAGGGGGATCACGCGATGAAAGAGATACGCGTGGCAGTAATTGGGGTTGGATATGCAGGCACTATTCACGCGAGGAAACTCTTATCCATGCCTGAGGCCAAGCTGGCGCTGGTGGTGGATGTTGACAGAAAAAGAGCGGAAAAGGTGGGAAAAGAGCTCAATGTACCATATTGCATGTCTCTCAACGATGGACAACTGAGCGAAGTAGACGCTGCAGTTGTCTCTGTACCCGCGAAAAATCATTATGAAGTGGCGCGTCCACTGGTGATGGAAGGTAAACATGTGCTCATAGAAAAGCCTTTTGTTACTTCCATTAGCGAAGGTGAAGAGCTTATTGAACTCGCAAGGAAAAAGGGAGTACTTATCGGAGTTGGTCATTCGGAACGCTTTAATCCGGTTACGAAAATCCTGGCCAATGAACTGCGTTCACCAGGATTTATTGAAGGTGATCGTTTAAGTCCTTTTACAAACAGATGTCTTGATGTTGATGTTGTTCTCGATCTGATGATTCATGATCTGGACATACTTACGCACTTGCTGCCGAGACGGGTGCTTCAGATAGACGCCGTGGGAGTGCCCGTACTTACGGGTAAGATAGACATCGCGAATGCCCGCATTCGTATGGAAGGAGACTGTGTCATAAACCTGACCGCCAGCAGGGTTTCCGATAAGAAGATGAGAAAGTTGAGGTTTTTCCAACCTGACTCCTACATTTCTGTTGATTTTTCAATTCCGCGCATTTCTGTAAAAAAGCGTGTTACAGATGATGGAGGTTTGCGTATCCTCAGTGAGGAACATATGCCTGAAGAAAATGATCCGTTAGCAGAGGAATTGAGGGATTTTCTGCGTGCTATTCGTGAGGGTCGTGAACCTGAAGTAACTGCCGAGGAGGCCATGCGGCCCATAAAACTTGCTCTCGATATCCTTAAATATATGAAAGTTCCTTCGGCCTGAGGGTTCTTTGTCACTTATGTTTATTTCAGCAGGTGAAGCATCTGGTGATGTAATGGGTGCTTACATCATGGAGGCTCTGCAGAATTCAAAAGAGAACATACAGTTTGCTGGTGTTGGTGGTGCACGCATGCGTTCGCAGGATCTGAAAGCACTCGCTCATGCAGAAAGCCTTTCTGCAGCAGGGATTGTAGAGGCCATCCCGCGTATTCCAGCGGCTGTACGAACATTCATTCGGTGCACCCGCTACCTCAGCGAAAAAAGGCCGGAAAGGGTTATTCTCATTGATTTTCCGGAAATGAACATGCGTATTTTGCGCCGATCCGTATTTCACGGTATTTCCACTTTTTACGTATCCCCGCCCCAGGTGTGGGCATGGAGGGAGAAACGTCTGAAACATTTGCGCCTCGCTCGTGCACTGCTGTGCATTTTACCTTTTGAAAAAGATTATTATACCAGCGGAGGAGCAGCCGCATTTTATGTGGGTCACCCGGCGGTGGGAAGAATGGAAAGAGAAGAAATTGATAATATTTCAAAAGATCCGCGTCCCTCGCTTGCGATTTTACCGGGCAGTCGCCTCTCAGAGATTTCAGCTCATATGAAGATTCTGTTCCCCCTGGTAAAGTTACTGAGAGAAAGCTATGAATTGAAAGAACTTTCGATTATCGTGGCTGTGGCACCAGCCATACAGGAGTACTTCGAATCCCACTTTGGTCAGCGCATTAGAGAGTTGGGATTGCAGGTAGAATATGACGGGATGAAGGCGCTCAAGAGAGCATGGTGGGCTGTTGTGGCTTCTGGCACCGCCTCACTGGAGGCATCCCTTGTACGCACCCCTTCTGTAATTATTTATCGGATTTCTCCAATCAGCTATGCAGTGGGTCGAAAGATGATCAGAGTGAACTACGTCGGGCTGCCCAATATTCTGCTGGGCAGAAAGATACTTCCTGAACTTCTCCAGAATAATGCTAACCCGCAGTTTATATTTGAGCACCTGAAACACTTTATGAAATATGGTCAAGATGCTCCACCTGATGTTGAGGAAGGATTCAGCATTATTCGAGACATGCTGGGTAATAGACGTTTTTCTTCTCAGGTGGCAGAAATCATTTTGAATGCAGCACCATGAAAGATTTTATCCAGAGCGAAAGGAAGGAGGTGTTCTTCCGTATTCTCGGGTTTTACCGTCCTTACTGGAAATACGTGATCCTGTCTATTCCGTGTGCTGTGCTCGTAAGTATTGTACCGGGAAGTTCCGCAGCACTCATCAAACCCCTTATTGACAATGTGTTTATATCCAGAAACCAGCAGTTGTTAGGTTTGATAGCCGTGGCAGTGGTTGGGCTTTATCTGATCAAGGGGCTCGCTCGTTTCGGTCAGGGATACCTTCTTCGCATAGCCGGTCAAAAAGCCGTGAGAGATGTACGCAATGTGCTATTCAGGCACATCCATTCTCTATCGAGAGATTTTTTTGATAGGGCAGATACAGGAGCATTGATATCTCGTCTCAATTACGACGTGTTTCTGTTGCAGATGATCGCCCAGGCGGCTGTGGACCTCATCAAGGAACCTTTGACACTCCTGTGGTTGCTCGGGCTTATGTTTTACCTGGACTGGAAACTTTCACTCGCTGCCCTAATCGTGCTTCCTCCGGCAGGGTGGTTTGTGTGGTTTCTTGCAGGTCGCGTGAGAGCTGCTTCTCGCGCAGGTCAAGAATACATGGAAAATCTTACAGCACGAATGCAGGAAAGTTTTGCTGGTTCTCACGTGGTGAAAGCATTTGGTGCTGAAAGAGAGGAACTACGACGGTTCGAAGAAGAAAACGAGCGCTTTCTCCAGTCGATGGTGGGTGTTATCAGGTACACGGAAATGTTGAGTCCTGCCGTGGAGTTCTTGGGAGCCCTGGGAATATGTGCGGTGATATATTACGGTGGCATGCGGGTGCTCGAGGATGGTATTTACACCCCCGGCCGTTTTTTTGCATTTCTCGGGGCGGTGGGAATGATGTACGAGCCCTATAGGAAATTAAGCCGCCTTTACGCGGTACTCCAGCAGGCAATTGCGGCAGGTGGAAGAATTTTTTCAATTTTGGACATGCAGCCATCTGTACAGAATCCGCCAGAACCCGCACCATGGACAAGGTTTGAGAAAGAAATACGTTTTGAAAACGTACGGTTCAGTTACGGTGCCAGGCCTGCGTTAAAGGGTGTCAGTTTTACCATTACTGCAGGCAGTGTTGTGGGTATTGCAGGAGAAGTGGGTTCGGGAAAGAGTACCATCGCTCACCTCATAATGCGTTATTACGATGTTACGGATGGACAGATACTTGTTGATGGTTACGATATTCGCGAACTTCGTATAGAAGCCTTGCGTAGCAATGTGGCCCTCATATCTCAGGATGTGTTTTTATTTAACGACACGGTGAAAGAGAACATTCGTTACGGGAGACCGGACGCCCATGATGAAGAAATTGTAGAAGCAGCAAAACTTGCCGGTATTCACGAGTTTATCCTCACCCTCCCCCATGGGTATGACACCCTGGTTGGGGAGAGGGGGGTGCATCTTTCAGGCGGTCAAAGGCAGAAAATTTCCATAGCACGTGCATTTTTAAAAAATGCACCTTTACTCATTCTTGACGAGGCCACGTCGAATCTTGATGTGGACTCCGAAAACGAAGTGGAGGATGCTATTTTTCGACTGATTAAGGGAAAGACAGTCATTATTATTACACACAGGTTACCCTTTCTTGAAAAAGCGGATAAAATCATTGTGATGAAAGAAGGTCTGATTATGGAAGAGGGTTCTCACCAGGAACTGATGGCGGCAGGTGGATATTACGCGTCACTGGTGGGAAGGCTGGGAGCATTTTCGCAGGAGATGTGAGTGAGTTATACGGAAACCCAGAATGCCGCGGGAACTCGTGAGCGAATTCTCCGGGTTGCAGAACGCTTTTTTGCAGAACGTGGTTATGAAGGAACCTCCACACGCATGATTGCAGAAGAAGCAGGTGTTAACAAGGCCATGATTTTTTATTATTTTCGTAACAAGGAAGACCTTTATTTCCAGGTACTTTCAGACCTTTTTACTTCTTTGACGACGCGCCTGTTTCCCATTTTCAGGGCACGGATGCCGTACGAAAAAAAAATTGAACGATTTGTGGATGAGGTTTTTACATTTTTTTCGACACGTCCTACTTTTTGCAAGATTACCCAGCGTGAATCTGTAAATCCGCGCAAGCGTTACAAAGAGTTTATCGTCCAGAACCTGAGACCTCTTTACAATGAGGGTCGGAAATTTCTTGTAGAAAGGGCTCGTGTGGAAGATCCGGACAACCTCATTTTTTCTGGTTATGGAATGATAATGTCGTATTTTAATGAAGCGGAATTTATCGGCATGCTCATGGGACGTGAGGCACTTGACCGTTCCGCTTTGAAAAAGCGCCGTGAGCATGTTAAAAAAGCAATTCTGAATCTCGTTCGGGCATTTTCATAGATAGACAGGAGCACTAAATGAAACTTGTTGTTACCGAGATACCCGAAGAGGGGCTGAACCTCACTATAAGTGGTGATGGAAGGTGGTTGCGCACTTTTTTCAGTCCCAGGGAAAAGGAAGAAACGGTACGTGTGAGGGATTCATTTTCGGTAGAGGTGCGAATTTCGCGTGTTGATGAAGTGATTCGGGTTGCAGGCTGCGCAAAGATACCGGTAGAGCTTCGATGCGTGAGGTGTAACGAATGGTTTATCAGTGAAGTTGATGTGGAGGTGAAATCAGAGTTTCATCCTCTCAGTGAATGGGTGGCCAGGGGAAAGGAGGAAATTGAACTCAAGGCCTCGGAAATGGAAATGGAGTTTTATTCTTCACGTGTGATTGACATAGATGAAGTTGTGGCAGAAAGCATTTTCCTTTCACTACCTTCGTACCCTGTGTGCACAGATGACTGTAAAGGGTTGTGTGCTCGTTGCGGTGCCAATCTTAACAAGGGAAAGTGTCAATGCTCTGCTGACCAACCGGTTGATGATTGGAAGAAAGCACTTGAAGATTTAAGGTCAAAACTGAAAATAAAGTGACAATTCACAAGGAGGTTTAAAATGGGTGTGCCCAAAAGAAAACACTCCCGAGCACGAAGAGACAAAAGATGGGCTCATTACCATCTGAGACCCCGCCCCCTGTCTATATGTCCTCGTTGTGGCGAGAGGAAACTGCCACACAGGGTATGTCCAAGCTGTGGGTTTTACGGAGTGAAAAAAGTCATCAATGTAAAGGATTGAGTTGTCGGCTGCCGGGATCAAAATAGCGGTAGATGCTATGGGGAGCGACAACTGGCCGCTCCCTGAAGTGGGTTTTTTGCGCGATGGTGTGCCTGAGAGGGTTCATCCCGTGCTTGTGGGCAATGAGAGTGTGATTCTGGAACGTGCAGAGGCAGAGGGAATAAACGCAAACCGTTTCAGTATCGTCCACGCCCCTGAAAGAATCGGTATGGATGAATCACCTCTCAGCGTGCGCACTCGTAAAGATTCGTCTATTGTTACAGCCCTGAATCTTCTCAAGTCCGGTGAAGTGGATGCTGTGGTATCCGCTGGCAATACAGGTGCTGTTATGGCGGCGGCGGTGTTTATACTGGGCAGGCTGCCGGGAATATCTCGTCCTGCCATAGCAGGATGGATACCTACCACCAGGGGCTTTGCTCTCGTGCTGGATCTTGGTGCCAATGTTGACTGTCGCAGCGAGCACCTTGTGGATTTTGCTCTTATGGGAGAGGCGTTGTTCAGGATTCTTACAAATTCTCAAAGTCCCCGTATTGGGCTGTTAAGTAATGGTGAGGAGGATACCAAGGGTAATGCACTGGTAAAAAGCACAAGGGAATTGCTGAAAGCATCTGCTCTCAATTTCGTGGGTAATGTGGAAGGAAAGGATATTTTCTTTGATAAAGCCGACGTGGTTGTATGCGATGGTTTTGTCGGTAATATCCTGCTCAAAGGATGTGAAGGACTTGCAGAATTCATGACTTCCTTTATAAAGCAGGAAATTCGCCGCCGCCCCCTTGCTCTCCTGGGAGCCCTGGGGATGCGCGGGGTGTTTAAACGAATGAAAAGGCGTTTTGACTATGCAGAATACGGGGGTGCCCCGCTCGTAGGTGTGAACGGTATTGTAATTGTTACTCATGGACGCGCAGATGAACGTGCTGTAAGGAATGCAGTACTCCTGGCACGCAGGCTTGTGGAAGCAGATTACATAGGTCAATTAAAGGAAGCGGTTTCGCGGTACAAATCTGTGTCCCGCCCGTCGCTTGGAGATGCGGAGGGTTGAAAAATGAGCATTGTTATTCGATCTCTGGGGATAGCCGTTCCTTCACGCGTACTTACCAATGCAGACCTTGAGAAAATGGTGGATACCTCCGATGAGTGGATTCGTGAACGCACTGGTATTCG
The DNA here is from genome assembly GCA_024275095.1 of bacterium. Classification (GTDB taxonomy): domain Bacteria; phylum JAJRZV01; class JAJRZV01; order JAJRZV01; family JAJRZV01; genus JAJRZV01. The sequence continues at coordinate 40,346 of JAJRZV010000072.1, forward strand.
CGAGAGACGTATTTCTGATGAACCACTATCTGTACTTGCTGAGAAAGCAGCGAGGGAGGCTCTGGAGAACGCATGTGTATCACCAGATGATATAGAGCTTATTCTTATGGCCACTATTACCGGTGATTATCCCCTACCCGCAGCAGCGTGTCTTCTCCAGGAGCGTCTTGGTATCAAAGAAGTTCCTGCCTTTGATCTGGCAGCTGCATGTTCGGGATTTATTTACGGGCTTGCCGTGGCAGAAGGTCTCAGCGCGCGGTATTCCACAATTCTTTTTGTTAGTGGAGAAATACTTTCTGCTGTTACAGATTACACGGATCGTTCCACCTGTGTGCTTTTCGGCGACGGTGCAGGCGCTGCAGTGCTTACAGTAGCAGATGGCAATATCTCACGCAGGGAGCTTGTGGATTATGTGATTTGCGCTGACGGTACGGGCTGGCGGCATATTCATATTCCGGCTGGAGGATCTGCAGAACCTCCAACAGAGAGAACAATAAGTGAGCGGCTTCATTATATAAAAATGACCGGCAGAGACGTGTTTAAAAACGCTGTAAAGCGAATGGAAGAGGCCATTGTTGAACTGCTTAAACGCAACAATCTCGATATATCAGGTGTAGACCTCATCGTCCCTCATCAGGCCAACGCCCGAATTATCCACACCCTCTGCGAAAGACTCGGAGTGGCAAAGGAGAAAACCTACATCAATATAGACCGCTATGGAAATACATCTGCAGCTTCTATTCCTCTTGCGCTTTATGAGGCAGAACGAGATGGACTTATCGGTGCCGGTTCGCTGGTTGTTGCTGCGTCTTTTGGAGCAGGTTATACATGGGGAGCAGCACTTTTCAGGTGGTGAGTTATGAAGATAGCGTTTCTCTTTCCAGGGCAGGGGTCTCAATATGTGGGAATGGGGAAGTTGCTTTTCAATGCTCTTCCCCGTGCCCGAGAGTTGGTGGAGGAGGCTTCCGAGGTTATACAGCAGGACCTTATGAAGCTGATGCTTGAAGGGCCTGAAGAGTCACTCACACGTACAGCAATAGCGCAACCGGCCATACTCACCCATTCATACGCCCTATTTCAATATATTAAAGAAACTGTAGGCTCTTCTCCCTCTTTTCTGACCGGTCACAGCCTGGGAGAATACACTGCTGCCCTCGCTGCAGGTGCGATGAATTTTGCAGATGCAGTCAAACTGGTTCATCTGCGCGGCAAATTCATGCAGGAGGCTGTACCCCCCGGTAAGGGGGCCATGGCCGCGATTATTGGGCTTTCAGGTTCGGAGGTTACGAAAGTTATAAGGGAAGGTAACTTTCACGGTGTGGTGGATGTAGCCAATTTTAACGCACCTGACCAGACTGTCATTTCCGGAGAAAAGGAGCCGGTGGAACAGGCGGCCGAAAAGCTGAAAGAAGCTGGTGCACGACGGTGTGTGTTTCTCAATGTATCTGCTCCTTTTCACTCTTCTCTAATGCAACCTGCTGCTGAGCGCTTGAAACAAGTAATGGATAACCTGGAGATAAATCATCCTGCTTTCACAATTGTTTCCAACGTAACATCTCAGCCGGTATTGACTGCAGAGGAATTAAAGGAGATTTTGATAAAGCAGGTTACCTCTCCGGTCAGGTGGGTTGATGTTGTGCGCTTTCTTTACAGTAACGGCGTCCGAACATTTGTTGAAATTGGCCCTGGTAAGGTGCTTTCCGGACTCGTGAAAAGAATTTTGAAAGGGCAGGAATTTGAGGTATATAACCTTGAAGATCCGGAGGATGCAGATAATGTCCTGTCGAAAATATCCTGAGCTGGAAGGGCGAGTTGCCCTTGTTACCGGATCATCCCGGGGGATAGGTCGAGCTATTGCTGTTCGCCTTGCAAGAGAAGGCGCAAGAGTGGTTGTAAATTGTCGTAGCAGCACCGGTGCGGCAGAAGCGGTGGTTAGAGAGATAGAAGATGCAGGAGGTGAGGCCCGGCTATGCGTTTTTGATATTGCGGATGCAGAGGCCGTGAAAGAAGGTATTGAAGAACTTGTGAAGGAGTTGGGAGCAATTCATATTCTTGTAAATAATGCAGGAGTGACAAGCGATAATTTGTTACTGCGTATGAAGGAGGAGGAATGGGAAAAGGTTGTGAAGATTAATCTTGCAGGTACATTTAACTGTACAAAGGCTGTACTCAGGGGGATGATAAAACAGCGTTACGGTCGCATTATCAACATTACATCTGTTGTGGGCGAGATGGGCAATGCGGGCCAGGCCAATTATGCTGCTTCAAAGGGGGGTATCATTGCTTTTACCAAGTCTGTTGCCCGTGAGGTCGCTTCGCGTAATATTACAGTGAATGCCGTATCACCTGGATTTATCACTACCGACATGACAAGCAGTCTTCCCGAAGACGTGAAAAGCAAAATGCTCGAGAGCATCCCTATGGGCCGTTATGGTGAACCGGAAGAAGTTGCGGCTGTAGTTGCATTTCTTGCCTCGGATGAGGCTTCATACATTACAGGTGAGGTGATACGTATTAACGGTGGACTATACATGTAATCACATAAAGGAGGTGCATGGATGAGCATAGAAGAAAAGGTAATGGACATGATCGCTGAAGAGCTGGGGCTTTCCCGCGAGGAAGTCAAACCTGAGGCCACGTTTATTGAAGACCTCGGTGCTGATTCCTTGGACGTGGTGGAACTCATCATGAAAATGGAAGAGGAATTCGGGATCAGTATTCCTGACGAGGATGCTGAAAAGATAAAAACGGTTCAGGATGCTATTGACTATATTAAGTCGAAGGCGGGATGAAAGAAGGTCGTCGTGTTGCCATAACGGGTATCGGGATTGTATCTCCAGCCGGTTCCACGCTTGAAGAATTCTGGAAAGTGATTTCCAGTGGTCGGTCCTGCGTGGGGCCCATTACCCGATTTGATGCAGGTGAGTTCAGGGTAAAGATTGCTGCGGAAGTAAAAGATTTTGCAATTTCTGAAAAATATCTTGACAGGAAAGAGGCGAGGAGGCTGGACCTCTTCCTCCAGTATGCTATTGTGGCCTCTGGTGAGGCCTTGAAAGACGCAGGGGTGAAAGGTGATGCTCTTCCCGTTGATTCCGGCCGTGTGGCTGTGGTGATTGGTTCAGGTATTGGTGGGATCAAAACCATTGAGGATAACTGTCGAATTCTTGTGGAAAGGGGACCATCGCGCGTCTCTCCACATTTCATTCCTTATTCCATTGGCAACATGGCCTCCGGACTTGTTGCAATAAAGTTCGGTCTTAAAGGACCCAATTTATGTGTGACCACGGCCTGTTCAAGTGGAGCACACGCCGTGGGAGAAGCGGCACGTATGATCAGGCATGGATACGCGGATGCAGCCCTTGCAGGAGCTTCAGAAGCTGCTATTACGCCTCTTGCCATTGGAGGTTTTGCAGCGATGAGGGCACTTTCAGAGCGCAATGACGAGCCGGAGAAGGCGTCCAGACCTTTTGACAAACACAGAGACGGTTTTGTGATGGGTGAAGGTGCTGCAGTCTTGTTCATGGAAAGTGAAGATGCTGCCCGGGCCAGGGGCGCACGGATATACGCGTTTGTAGAGGGCTATGCTGCCAATGGTGATGCCTTTCACATTACAGCACCGGATGAGACCGGTCGCGGCGCTGCAGAATGCATGCGGATGGCTCTGAAGGATGCCGGGATTTCTCCTTCGCAGGTGCAGTACATTAATGCTCACGGGACTTCAACCCCCTTGAACGACAAGATCGAGACCAAAGCCATTAAAGATGTGTTCGCAGAACATGCCTACAAACTTGCCGTCAGCTCTACCAAGTCTGTTACAGGACACCTTCTTGGTGCAGCTGGTTCAATAGAAACTGCGGCAGTAGCACTTGCTCTCTTTCATCAATTTGCTCCACCCACAGCAAACCTGGAAACTCCCGATGAGGAATGTGATCTCGACTACGTGCCACTCAAAGGGCGAAAATTAAGAATTGAGTATGCACTCAACAACTCGTTCGGATTCGGGGGTACCAACGCTTGTCTGGTTCTTCGCAGAGCTGATTAAGAACCCTGTGCAAGTTTTCAGGGTTTAATTCCAAGATTTTTCAATGCAGTAAGATACCTATCTTCTGAAGATACGATAATTGCTTCCATGATGTTGTCCTCGTTCGAGGGCAGATTGGTCAGTATTTCGTCCAAGCTTAGATTTGTCCAGTAAACGTCAGTTTGATATGCAACAGCTGGAGAAAGACTTGCAATTGGATTGTATGGAATAGGGATTTCAGGTTCTTCTGCCGGTGGGCTGATTTCTTCTATGATCCACCAATCCAGTCCCCCTCCTGTAATGTGAAGGATGATGCTGGCGGCTTTTACGGGTGCGGAGGTGCTCAGCGTGTAGTTTGAGTAATCCATATCTTTGGGTGGTACTTTAAATACGAGTTCCCTGGTAATACTGCTTGATGTTACAGCGGTGGGGTCTATCTTGGATGCAAGGATAGAGTAGAGCACAATATTGCCGTTCGGCGCGAACTTCAGCACTCCGATCATGCTGAATACAGGATTGAGATTTGACAGAGAGGCGAAAGCATCCTTTGGCGGCATGCTCAGTTGTACGCTTGCCCCCTGTCCAGAGGTGGAGAGAGGCTGCTCTTCAAATTTGAGATTTACATTTGCCAGTCCCCTGAGGCTGAGCGTTGTGTAGAAGGTCAATTTTTTTGCACTGGTAGGCGATTCTTTTTCAAGGAAGACATTGTTGCGGAGCACTACGCTGAATTCGTCGTCCAGCCTGAAGGGGGGAGTGTTCGCCGGCAGACCTTCAGGAGAAACAGATGAATAGTAAGTAAAAAGGTGGGCAGTACCACCCGCCGGTGACCTGGTGAACGCGATCAGGGCCACGTTGGAGTTTTCCGTGGGATAGAAGTAGCCGGTAATGTATGCAGTGGTACCGAGTGTGTACGAGGTGAGCTGTTCTGAATAGGGTCCTGGAAGGGTGGATACAAATATCAAGTCGTTGCCTATAGCATTTTTGTCAGCGGTGAGCTTTATGGGAAATGTCAGCACTTTGGGTGAACAGGAAGATGTATCAAATCCATAGCGAATGTTGAGCTGTTTTTTTTCGCTGACGATGGTGTAAATCGCTCCATTGGGCGCGGTAAAGCTCAGGGCATAACGTTTAAAGGAAGATTTAAATTCAGCCAAGCCATTACTATTCGTTGAAGCAGTGCTTGTTTCACCGGATGATGCAGTTTTATAATCCCCCGCAAGAGCCATGTAAAAAGTGCCCTGTGCAGGCGAATTGCAGTGATCGGAAAGGGTTACTTCCACAGGTAAAGGCAACAAAACATTATCTGGAATTTTCTTTCCGCAAGAATATACAAAAGCCGTTGTTGAAATAACTACCAGAGCCGTAACAGTTAATCTCTGTTTCATGACTTCATCCTCCCTCAAGTGGTAATGCAAAATATATCTTTCATTCTCCCATTTTACCGCTTAATGTTCAATCCATAAGAATGTATACCCCTTTAAAGGACTAAGGGGCTTGTGAGATAATCTGGTAGAATGTTTCAGGAGGGTATATGAATTTTTTGTCGAACAATTTCAAACGTCTTGTTCACGGTGGTGAGAAGCTGGTTCTTGGTAATCTTGCCCCACCTGTAAGGACTCCTCATCACGTGATTCACTGGTGGGGCAAAAACAGGGTGATTCATTTTTTTCCTCTTCAAGAAATTCTTTATCAGGTTCCTCTGGTGATTATTCCACCGTTGATGGTTAAGCCCGATATATTTGACCTTCATCCAGGTCATTCAATGGTTGGTTACCTTATAAAAAAGGGTTTTGACGTGTTCCTCGTTGACTTTGGTGTTCCTGACTCGAGTGATAAAAACATTACTGTGGACGATTACGTGGATGATTTCATTCGTACGGGAGTAAAGAAAGTAAAGGAATACGCGAGAATGGATAAGGTTTCACTTCTCGGCTGGAGCATGGGTGGCATCATGATTGTACTTTATACTTCGCTTTATAACGACGACGGACACGTCAAAAATGCGGTGATAATGGGCTCTCCTGTTGATTACAGCAAAATGTTCCCGATAAACCTTATGGCGAAGGCAGGTGGCATATTTGTTGAGCCTGCCATGAAGGTGATGGGCAATATCCCTGGATTCATGTCTTCACTGGCCTTTAAGATGTCTTCACCGCTGGGTCGTTTGAGGAGGTACCTTCAGTTGCTTTATCACATGCATGACCGCGAGTGGGTGGAGGCTTATGAAAAGGTGGAAGAGTGGATTGACGGTTTTATTCCATATCCGGGCGAGGCTTTTAAAAAGTTTGTTCTTGAATTTATCAAAGATGACCGCCTGAAGGATGGCCGGCTTACCATTCGGGATAATCCAGTGATTCTCAAACGCTTTAAAGCCAGCCTTCTTATTGTCGCAGGTGATACTGACTGGATTGCTCCGGCCGATTCCTGCACCGCACTGGCTGAAATGGTATCCAGTAAGGACATTTCCATACTAAGGGTTCCTCTCGGTCACCTTGGTATGGTGGCAGGACACCGCGCGCCAGAAGAGGTGTGGGAAAAACTTGTGCTCTGGCTCTCCAGTCGTTCGGGTAAACGCGTGCACAGACAATATGAGGTGTGACCGGAAGGCAAATCAATATACAGTGTTGTGAAACAGGGGGGTTGAATGCATGAAAGCGGAGTTAATTTTGCTATAGCGGTGGTGGGTGGCATTTTGTCGTTTCTTTCACCATGCGTTCTTCCGCTGGTTCCAGGTTATATTTCCTATATAACCGGTATGAGTCTGGAAGAGCTTACGGCATCCGACAGCCGCCATTTTTACATGAAGGTGCTTTACAACAGCGTCGCGTTTGTTGTCGGTTTTTCAATCGTATTTATAGCGCTTGGAGCCGGAGCCACGTCAATCAGTCGCTTTCTTATACGGCATATGAAACTATTTTCAACTCTCGCCGGAATTATTATTTTTATTTTCGGCCTTCATCTTGCCGGTGTAATCACCATACCCTTCCTTCTGCGTGAAAGAAGAGTTCAGTACTCCAGTGTTGGGGCCGGCCTGGCCGGGTCTTTTCTCATCGGGTTCTTTTTCGCTTTTGGCTGGACCCCCTGCGTTGGTCCCATCCTTGCCGCCATCCTTGCGATGGCAGCACAGGAAGAAAGCATGTGGAAGGGCATCTGGCTTCTTTCAGCGTATTCGGCCGGTCTTGGTATACCGTTTATTTTCTCAGCTCTGTTTATAAATTCTTTCTTCACGTTTTTTGAGGGAATAAAGAAACATCTGCGAAAAATAGAAATCGCTTCCGGTGTGCTCCTCATGCTTGTAGGAGTTCTCATGTTTCTTGACAAGATGTCTTTTCTCGCGCAGCTTTTTTCAAAGTTTATAGGATTTAGAGGATGAAAGTTGCAGTTTTTATGACCTTGCTGCTGTTGAATACCGGTATAAATTCATGGCACGTTGTTATTTACGCGTTTGAGGGTACGGATGTGCGGGGTTTTGTGTCGCTTGCGGCTCGAATACAGGAAATTGTGGGACTTCCTGTAGTACTGGGTGAGAGAAAACTCCACGTGCCTGCTCGGGCATTTGATTTTCACAGGAAGCAGTACAGGGCCGAGGTCATAGCGCAGGAGCTTGTACGCGTGAAGAAATCCCACCAGCTGGTTCTCGGTATTGCGAATGTGGATATGTATGTGGAGGATCTCAATTTTGTTTTTGGTCTGGCTCTTCCATCGGCGGGGGTGGCGGTGGTGGCGACACCCCGGCTGTATCCGGAATTCTACGGTGCCTCTTCGGATCAAGCACTTTTTGAGGAACGGCTTCTTAAAGAATGTGTGCACGAACTTGGACACCTGCTTGGACTTTCGCACTGTCCTGATGTGAAATGTGTCATGCATTTTTCCAACAGCCTGAAAGACACGGATGTAAAAACTCCTTTCTTTTGCAAATCCTGCAGGGAAAAGCTGAAATCGCTGCGCATTTTTTGAAGGGAGCCGTTATTTTTTCTTGCTTTTGTGTTGAAAGGCCGGCTACCATTAAAAAAAATTATCAAGGGGGTGCCATGAAAACAATGATAGTTCGTTTTCTGGAAGAAGCTTTTGCGGGGGAGAGTCAGGCACACATGAAGTATCTGGTTTTTGCCCAGCAGGCAGAAAAGGAAGGTTTTTCGAATGTGGCACGACTTTTCAGAGCCATCGCTTTTGCAGAACAGGTTCACGCGACAAACCATCTCAGAACACTTGGGCTGATTAAAAGGAGCCTTGGGAATCTGGAGGCGGCTGCAGAGGGAGAGAGTTTTGAGATAGAGGATATGTATCCAGCTTATATTGCCGCAGCGCACGCCCAGGAAGAGCAGAAGGCAGAAAGAACTTTCAATTATGCACTTGAAGCGGAAAAAATACATTTTCAAATGTATGAAAGAGCTAAGGATCAGGTAATGGAAGGCAAAGACGTTGACATAGGCGATATTTATATCTGTGAGCTGTGTGGTTACACTGCCGAAGGGTCTTCTCCTGAGAGGTGTCCCGTCTGCGGAGCGACCAGGAAAAAGTTCAGAAAATTTTAGAGGGCTATAACAATGGACGGGTACAGGTGTACTTTTATAATATTATATTTACGACCCGGAAAAGGGTGACCCTGGCCCATCTTCTACAGTTGCATTCCAAAAGTTTTTACAAATCAATGTGTTATGAGTACACGATTTCCTTTTGGCACCACAGTTCTCTGTGCGGGAAAGAACGGGTGTTTATTTAGTTTTCTTTCTCCAGAGGTATTAAAGAAGATGGCGGTGTCACTCCCACAGCAGTGAATGCGTTGGCCCAGGAAAGATATCTTACTTAAAAATTAATCGAAACGCCGAGGCCGCCGTAAGGCCGCACCATTTCCGAGGTTCTACCTCCGGCACCTGCTTTTATCATAAGCCCGACGCCGGGGGTAAACAGGTGTTCCAGGCCCACACCAAATCTCACTCCCATCTTTCCGCCCTTTGGAAGGTTTTCTGCGATGGTCTCACCGAACATTCTCCACTTGCTGGTCAACGGGGTTGAAAGCATGATGAGCACCTTACCTCCAACATAAGAGGCAATGTATCCACCAACGGTCAAATGGGTGCCGAGATCAGAACCGATTGTGACCCGGCCGTCCACACCCACACCAAAACCGTCAGGATTCAAACCCATTTGAATGGCAAAGGCACAGGTAAAATATTCAATGCCCAATTTCACATCAGCAAAGCCGTAATAGTAATTGATGTTAGCCGTCTCAGTATATCCTCCGTTTAATCCTCCGATACCCATTCTTACACCAAAGGCATACCCTTTAACCTGAAGATACATAAAATCAGTCTCATAACGTACATACCAGTCGCTCGCGTTCTCGCGCTCGCCATAGTCAACAACCTCTGTCCATATTTCCACGCGTTTGTAAACCTTTGCTTGACCCCTGTATTTCTTTTTCACCTTCCGGGCCCAGCGTTCCTGAAGCATCACAATATCTCCCTCGTGTATATCCGCTGTTCGTGTGTTTCCAACAGGCACAGCAATAGAAAATTCATCTCCTGGAACCTTCACCTGAAGAGTACCAACCGGGATTTTACTCTTCAGGACCTTTCCCGTTACCGGGTGGGTGACTTCCTCAATCCTCAACACATTGAGAATGGCACCTGCAACAACACCGTCATAACGTGTCAGGTCAACTATAACGCTGTTTTCTTTAACCTTTAATACATACCCCATGTCCTTGGGAACCTTTTCCTCTGCACCCACGCTTCCTGAAAAAAACATAAAAACAATTATCCCTCCTATTACTCTGCTGAACATATTTCTCTCCCCTTTTTGGATTCTTATGAATATTTTACTGATATAATTTCTGTAATTCAAAAAACATATTATGAGTTACTCATGCTCCATTCCTTGTTGAAAGAAGTTGTGTTCATTTGACTTTAATGGGAGCTGACCTTCAAAATAAAGTGCCATGACCGGTCGCGAAAGATTTGTCTGCGCTCTTCACCGTAAACCAGCGGATGCCACGCCTGTATGGTTCATGCGACAGGCGGGAAGATTCCTTCCAGAATACCGGGCCCTCAGGGAGCGTTATGACTTTCTCACGTCGTGCCACGAACCTGACCTCATTGTTGAAATTACTCTTCAGCCTTTAAAACGCCTGGATGTGGATGCAGCCATTGTTTTTTCCGATATACTTCTACCCCTGGAATACATGGGCGTAAAGTTTGATATTGTGGAAAATCGGGGACCAGTCATTGAAAGCCCCATCAGGACACCCGAAGACGTGGAAAAAATCCACTCCTTCAACCCCGCGGAACAAATGAATTTTCTTGGAGAAGCACTGAAACACCTGCGCCAGGAGCTCGGAGACGAAAAAGCCCTTCTCGGTTTCACAGGAGCACCCTTCACGCTTGCATCTTATCTTATCGAAGGCGGCCACTCCCGTGATCACGCTCTAACCAAGAAATTCATGTATCAGAACCCTCAAGCCTGGGAAAAACTCATGAAAAAACTTACGGATGTGATTTCTAAATACGTGGAGTTTCAGGCAACCTGTGGTGTAGATGCGGTTCAAATATTTGATTCGTGGGCAGGATTTCTCGCGCCGGATGATTACGAGGAGTTTGTAAAACCTTACATGGAAAAAATCTTTTCTCACTCACCCGTACCTACCATTAACTTCTCTACGGGGACGGGAGGATACATCGAGACCATCGCATCCTCTGGAGGCGACGTGATAGGGGTGGACTGGCGCATTCGTTTGAACGACGCATGGCAGAGAGTGGGGCCTGATAAGGGAATTCAGGGAAACCTCGACCCGGCTGCAATGCTCGCCGAGAAACGTACATTAGAAGCCAGGGTAAAACGAATCCTCCATCAAGCAAACGGCAGGCCAGGGCATATATTCAATCTGGGACACGGCATCCTGCCGACAACTCCTGTTGAAAATGCACAATTTGTAGTGGAGCTGGTTCACCAGCTTACCTCCGGCAAATAATGCCAGAAAAAATTGAGCTTCTGTTCTTTATCCACGGAGCACCGGAAAAAATCAATGATGTGCCTACCTTTGTAAAAAACATTCTGGGAACACGCGCAACCGAAAGCGTCATTAGAGAGAATGTTAAAAGATATAAAACCATCGGAGGTTCTCCGCACGCACGCATATCCCGCTTGCAGGCAACTCAACTGGAGAAATATCTTGCTGCGAGGGGAGTCAATACCTACGTCCACCTGGTTGCACTTCACTGGAACCCGCGGCTCAAGGATGTCAGGAAATACATAAAAGATTCTATCGTTGTTTTCGTGTCCACCCTGCTCCACACAAAAGCGGTGCTCGTACCCTACGAAAAAGAGCTCAAAGATGCAGAAATACTCTACAGTATTGCAGCCCCATTCCACCGCGACGAAAGATTGATTCGCTATCTTGCAAAGCGGTTGAAAAAACAGGCTAAGGAAGATGCTTTTGTGATTTTCACTGTGCACAGCCTGCCCGGTAAATTTCCGGGGGCTGAGGAATATGCAGAAGAGGCTCACCGGTTGGCTCGTATCGTGGCACATGATGCGGGAGTGAAAAACTTTCACTTGGCTTTTCAGAGTGCTCCCCCTGGAGCAAGCGGCTGGCTCCGGCCATCTGTAAAAGAGGTGCTAAACGCGACTCTCTCGCGGCATCGTGTTAAAATGCACATTGTTTTTATGAACCTGAATTTTTGTACAGAAAACGCTGAGACTCTTTACGACCTCGACGTTGCAGCAAAAGAAGAAGTGGAAAATAAAGGCTTTGCTTACTCGCGTATCCCCCAGCCCAACGATGACAGCGAATTTATCCACATAATCGGCGACTTCACTCTGGAACACATCAGGAGGCATTTTCAGCGATGAAGAAGCCCCATATCGTTGTGGTGGGTGGCGGGATTGCAGGACTTGCAACCTGTTACTTTTTAACCCAGCGGTCAGGCCAATCCCCCGTTCAGGTTACACTCCTGGAGAAAGGGTCCAGGCTGGGCGGCAACATCTGGACAGAATATCCTGATGGATTTGTGGTGGAAGCAGGACCTGACTGCTTTATTGCAGAAAAGCCCTGGGCCGCGCAACTTGTTCGGGAGATAGGCCTGGGCGATGAAATTATCGGAACCATCCCCGAAAACAACCACACATACATTCTTTCCCGGGGACGCCTGCACCCTTTACCAGAAGGTTTCATGCTCCTGGTGCCAACCAGAATCTGGCCCTTTATCAAATCGTCACTCATATCTCCCGCGGGAAAAATCCGTATGCTGCTGGATCTGTTCATTCCACCTTCACCCGAAGGCGATGTAACCCTTGCATCCTTCATCATTCGACGACTCGGCCGCGAAGCCCTGGAAAAAATAGCAGAGCCCCTCATTGCAGGAATACATGCTGCAGATCCTGCACGCATGAGCCTGAAAGCCACGTTCCCGCGATTTTTAGACCTTGAAAAAACACACGGGAGCCTTATTAAGGGTATGCTCAAACTCCGCAAAAACATGCAGTCTTCACAAAACCGCTCTGCCTTTCTGTCACTGAAACGAGGGCTGTATTCGCTGGTGGAAAAACTGGAAGAAATTTTACATGCCCAGGGAGTCATTATCCGTAAAGGAGTGGAAGTAAAAGAAGTGACAAAGCTTCAAAATCAATGGTGTCTCGCAAGTGAACAGGAAACATTTTATGGCGATATATTGATACTTGCACTTCCTGCTCACACCGCGGGTGTGCTGCTGAAAAACGTGCACAGTACGCTTGTACAGCAATTGAGCGAAATTCCTTTCACATCCACGGTTACGGTATCCGCCGCGTTCAGAAAATCAGAGACATCGAAAGAGCTGAAAGGATACGGTTTCCTCGTGCCAGCATCTGAAAATACTCACCTGCTTGCCGCAACATGGACAAGCTCGAAATTTCCTTTTCGTGCCCCTGAAAGCCACCATCTTATCCGGTGCTTTGGAGGAGGATACAGAAACGAAAACTTTGTGTTCAAAAACGAAGATGAGATTGCTTCTATACTTCTTGAAGAATTCTGCAAGATAATGAACTGGACCGCCCGACCTGAATGGATTAAGGTTTATCGCTGGCCCAAAGCAATGCCCCAGTATGAAATAGGACATCAGGACAAAGTAAAACGAATCGAAGAGGTCAGCTCGCGCGCCGGAGGACTCTTTCTTACAGGCAGTTCTTATAGAGGAATTGGGATCAGCGACTGCATTAGAGATGCCCGGGAAACAGCCTCCAAGGTTTTTTCTTTTCTTTTAAATGAAAATTAAAGGAGATATAATTAAAATTTAATAAAGCAGGGGGTTGAATATGTCTGCAAAAATATTGCTGGCCGATGACAGTATTACGATACAAAAAGTGGTCAACCTGACCTTGCGCGATACAGATTACCAGCTCATTTCTGTAAACAACGGAGACGAAGCCGTAACAAAAGCCATTGAAGAGAAGCCCGACATTATTATTGCCGACGTGAGCATGCCGGGTAAAACGGGATACGAGGTGTGCCGTGAAATCAAGTCACACCCCGAACTCAAAAGCGTTCCAGTCATACTGATGCACGGGACATTTGAAACGTTCAATGAAGAGCTGGCAAAACAGGTGGGTGCAGACGATTACCTGACCAAGCCGTTCGAATCGAGAGTATTACTGGAAATGATAGAAAAACACCTGCGCAAAGAAACCCAACCTCCCGTGGAAGAAGCAGCCCCGGCGGCAGGTGGTGAAGAAGAGGGACTTCTACTGGAAGAAGAAGTGGAAGAACTGGAAGAACCCGCAATACTTGAAGCAGAAGGCGGCGAGGAAGAACTGGCTCTCACCGAGGATGCGGAAACGCTCGAACCTGCTGAAGAAGTACTGGAAGAAGGTGGAGAAGAAGACTATGAAACGGAAGAAGAATTGCTTGAAGCAGAGCCTGTAGAAGAAGGCGGACTCTTCGAGGAAGGAGAGCTTCTCGAGGCCGAAACCGTAGAAGCTGAGGTGCTTGCTGAAGAAGTTCCGGAAGCAGCAGCTGAGATACCTCTCGAAGAAGAAGTCAGCCTTGAAGAGCCGGTACTTGCCGAGGAGGCTGTGGAGCTTGAAGCAGGTGAAGAGGAAACCGAACTTGTACTGGAAGAAGAGGTCAGCGGCACAGAAGAGGCGACAGTAGCCGATGAGTGGAGTGGTGGAGAGTACGAGCTGGCCGAATCACCTTTTGAAGAACCCGCTCCTGCTCAGGAACCAGATATCGAAGGAGTTACCTATGAAGAAACCACCCCTCAAGAACCGGAGAAACTCGGCGAACCGGTAATAGAAGATGAAATACAGGACTTTGAGGAGGTTTCACAGGAAGCAGAGCCGTTTGATGAGGTTATCAGTTCTTACGAACAAGCGGCTACGACTCCGTCTCGTGAAGAGGTAACAGAACCTATTGATGTAGACACCGGGACAGAGGAAATTTCGGAAGTTTTCGCTGAAGAGCCCCAGGTAGAACCCGAAGAAGAAGTAATCCCCCTGCATGAAGAAGCTGTTGAAGAGAAAACGGAGATTTATCTGGAAGAAGAAGCCATCCAGGCCGAGGAGGCACCCGCCGAAGAATTGACGCCACCCGAGGCTGCTGAAACCGTGGCCGTTGCCCCTGAAATTTCTGAAAAAATGCCTGTTGACCAGATAGAAAAGGCCATCAGGGACGCTGCCGAAAAAATCGCCTGGGAGATCGTCCCCGACCTTGTAGAGATGATCGTTAAAAGAGAACTCGACAAACGTTTGAATAAATAAAGGCATCCTTAATATGATTTTTTCCAGGCTGGGGGTGTTATCTCTTCAGCCATAATACATGTTCTGTTTAGTTTTGGAGGAATCATGGAGCAGAGCGAAAAATTTCCCAAACGCTTTAATCACCAGGACACAGAGAAAAAGTGGTACACACGCTGGGAAGAAGCAGGAGTTTTTACAGCCCAGCCGGAATCTCCCAAAAAACCCTTTTCCATTGTCATACCTCCGCCCAACGTAACAGGGACACTCCATATCGGCCATGCACTTAACAACACCCTTCAGGACATACTCGTGCGTTATAAACGCATGGACGGCTACGATGTGCTTTGGCTTCCGGGTACAGACCATGCCGGCATTGCCACAGAAAACGTGGTTGAAAAAGAACTTCTGAAAAAAGGAATCAAAAAACGAAACCTCGGCAGGGAGAAATTCATAGAGGAAGTATGGAAGTGGAAAGAAGAAAAGGGTGGTCGCATTATCTACCAGCTCAAGCGCCTTGGAGCCTCCTGCGATTGGACTCGCGAAAGGTTTACCATGGATGAGGGGCTTTCGCGTGCTGTACTTGAAGCATTTACACGGCTCTACCAAAAAGGACTTGTTTACCGGGGCGACTACATCATCAACTGGTGTCCCCGTTGCCATACAGCGCTCAGTGATCTGGAAGTGGAGCAGTCAGAGACGCAGGGCAAACTTTACTACATACGCTATCCTTTTAAAGAACGCGATGGCTTCATTACGGTAGCCACAACCCGTCCTGAAACCATGCTCGGTGACACAGCCGTGGCATTCCATCCAGAAGATGAGCGTTACAAAGGGCTGGAAGGAGAAACCATCGTCCTTCCTCTTCTGGGGCGCAGAATGCCTTTTATAAGCGATAAATTTGTTGATCCCAGGTTCGGCACCGGCGCTGTGAAAATTACACCTGCACATGATTTTAACGACTTCCTCGTCGCTCAGAGGCACGACCTGCCGGTGGTAAAAGTCATTGATGAAAACGCAATTATCACCCGGGAAGGGGGACCCTATGCGGGCTTGACCCGTGAAGAAGCGAGAGAAAAAGTAGTGGAAGACCTCAAAAAGGAAGGCCTGCTTGAAAAAGAGGAGGATTATACGATCCTGCTTGGGCGCTGTTATCGATGCAAAACTGTGGTGGAGCCACTCCTTTCCAAACAATGGTTCGTAAAAACAGAACCACTGGCGCGTCCGGCGATAGAGGCTGTCAAAACAGGCCGTATCCGCATTGTACCGTCCATGTGGAACAGCTCCTACTTTCACTGGATGGAAAACATCCGTGATTGGTGCATTTCGCGGCAAATCTGGTGGGGCCACAGGATCCCTGTATGGTTCTGTGACTCCTGTGGTGCAGAAAACGTGGGAAAAGACAAACCGGAAAAATGCAACCGCTGTGGAAGTGAAAAACTGCACCCTGAAACAGATGTGCTGGACACCTGGTTCAGCTCCGCTCTCTGGCCGTTCTCAACCCTGGGATGGCCAGAAGAAACTCCTTAATTGAAGAAATACTATCCAACATCCGTGCTGGTCTCTGGTTTTGACATACTCTTTTTCTGGGTAGCCCGAATGATCATGATGGGACTCGAATTCATGAACGATGTGCCATTCCACGAGGTGTACATTCACGCTCTCATTCGGGACGAACACGGGGAAAAAATGAGCAAATCCAAGGGTAATGTCATTGATCCACTTGTTATGATGGAAAAATATGGCACAGATGCATTTCGCTTCACACTCGCGGTGCTGGCCGCGCAGGGCAGAGACATCAAGCTTTCGGAATCACGCATTGAAAGTTACAGAAACTTTATTACTAAATTGTGGAACGCTGCACGGTTCGTCTTCCTCAACACAGGCACTGTATCCGACATCACACACCGTTCTCTGAAAGGACTGGCGAACAAGTGGATACTCTCTCGCCTCCACAGAACTATCGAGAACACCAGAAAATTTCTGGACAGTTACGAATTCGACAGAGCGGCACAGACCCTTTATCTCTTCACGTGGAATGAATTCTGTGACTGGTTCATCGAAACGGCAAAATTCAATCTGCAAGCACAGGATGTTACCATCCGTGAAGAGACAGCCTGGACACTGCGATTTGTCCTGGAGGTGCTTCTCAGACTCCTCCATCCCTTCATACCATTTATTACTGAAGAGCTGCACAACCTGCTCATGCCTCAGGAGGAAAAGTTCGTGGCAACAATGGCATATCCCACCCCGGGCGATGCCCGTTTTTTTCCCGATGCAGAAGAAAATATGAAAGGGGTCATGTCAGTTGTAACCTCCATACGCAACACCAGAAGCACCTACAACATACCACCAGCCCAAAAACTCAACGTGGTTCTTCGAGAACACCAGCCAGGCTCTTTTACACCTGAAATGCTCGAGCTTATAAACCATCTTGCAAATCTTGAATCCGTGCAAATAGCAGAAGCAAACTGGAGTCCGGAAAAGGGAACATCCCGGGACGTAACAGAAAAAGCGGAAGTGTACATTCCCCTTGGTGGAATCGTTGATTTCGAGAAAGAATACCAGAGGCTCTCGAAGAAAATTTCAAAAATGCGGGAAAGGCTGAAGCAACTTACTGAAAAGCTCCAGAACGAGGCCTTTTTGAAAAATGCTCCTGCTGAAGTCGTCCAGAAGATCCGGACCGAAGCCGTACGCGTCAAATCAGAGCTGGAAGTATTCACGAAAAATCTTGAGGAAATAGACCGCATGGCACGGTCATCATGAGTGATTTTCCTCTTCATCAACGCACAATAGATCGGTTTGTCAAAAAAGCGCTCCAGGAAGATATCGGTCCGGGAGATGTAACAGTAAATCTGCTGCCGTCTTTAGAGTGCAAAAAGGTGGAAGGTGTTATTACAGCCGAAGAAGAGGGAATTCTTGCAGGTGTACCATTTGCCCGTCGGTGTTTCGAGTTCATCGCCCCTGGGAGTGAAATTATTGAAATCAAAAACGACGGCAGCTGCATAAAAAATGGAGATGAAATATTACGGGTAAAAGCAGCGGCGACTCATGTGCTCGCAGCAGAAAGGACAGCTCTCAACTTTCTCATGCGACTCTCCGGGATTGCCACCGCAACACGAAAACTGGTGGATGCAGCAAAGGGCCGGGTGACAATTCTCGACACCCGAAAAACCACCCCTGGATTCAGGATACCTGAAAAGTACGCAGTAAAAATTGGAGGAGGCCGTAATCACCGCATGGGATTGTTCGACGGCATTCTTATAAAAGACAACCACAAAGCCGCCCTCGGAGGAATCAAAGAGGTTTTGCGTGAGTTAAAAAAGCAGGCTTCGCACACGTTTCGTGTGGAAATAGAAATCAGTTCCCCTGAAGAACTCAAGGAAGCACTTGAAGAAGGCGGATTTCATGCCGTACTCCTGGACAACATGACTCCCCAGGAAGTGAAAGAATGCCTTCAGCTTCTGGAGCCAGACATTACCGTTGAGGTCTCGGGAAATATCAGAACCGATAATATTGGAGAATACTGCATTCCGGGAGTACATTTCATTTCTTCCGGCGCCATAACCCATTCTGCACCATCCCTTCACTTCTCGATGGATATCGCTGCCTGTGATTGAACGAGACAGGGCAATAGAAGAATTCCTGAATATTGCAGAAAGGGAAGGAGCTACTCCAGACCGTAAGTTCAAAAATGAATTAGAAACCCTTGGATATTCCTTTCACGAAAGAGAAGGGAAGCTCTTTGTCCAGCACATTCCGGAAAAGCCTTTTCCCTGGGAAATCGGTAGAAAATTGACCGTATCAGCTTCTGCATTTGAAAAAATCCTGTATTTCGAGTCAATCTCATCAACCAATACATTTTTACTGGACCATGCTGATGAGCTGCCATCCTGGACGGCTGTTGTTGCTGAAGAGCAAACAGCAGGGCGGGGGCGCCGTGGTGCTTCATGGTTCTCTCCTCACGGGAAAAACATATATACCTCCATCCTGATAAAACCTGAAATTTCATCCACACCTCACCTATCTGCCATAACGCTTACCACAGGAATTGCAGTGGCGAGAATACTTGAGTCGCGAGGACTCCACGTAGGACTTAAATGGCCAAATGATGTTACAGTTCATGGTAAAAAACTCGCCGGAATCCTTACAGAATCCCGCTTTACAGGCGATGAAAATCCCCTCATTGTCGTGGGCATCGGGATAAATGTGAATATTAAACAGGAAGAGTTCCCCCCTGAACTACAATCCCTGGCAACTTCACTGATTGAACTCACAGGCCGGGGCTTTCGCAGAGCCGAAATACTTTCCTCGCTTTACGGTGAAATTTATTATTGTTATTATAAACTTCTGAAGGAAGGGTTCGGGTTTTTCGTACAAGAGTACAGTGCTCGCTCTGTTCTTATGGGCAAAGAGGTGATTGTGAAAACTGATGAGATCACTGTAATGGAGGGTAAAGTTCTGGGGGTGGACAGTGACGGTGCTCTTGTGGTCAAACTTTATAACCCGCCACTGGTTCACCGTATATATTCAGGGGAGGTTATAAAATTTCATGATTCTGACCATTGACATAGGCAATACCAATATCGTCCTGGGCATTTTTCGTGAACAGGAGCTGGTAAAAAGATGGAGAGTAGCTACGGAAGAAAACAAAACCGCCGATGAATACAGGGTGATACTCACAAATTTATTCGAAATGGACGGAGTGGAACTTTCTTTAATCAAGGGTGGCATTATATCCAGTGTTGTTCCCCCTCTTACTCACGTATTTACAGAGCTGGTTAAAGGTTACATAGAAAAAAGACCTCTTATCGTGGGGCCGGGTCTGAAAACCGGAATATCCATTCTTTACGATAACCCCCGGGAGGTTGGCGCCGACCGCATAGCCAATGCGGTGGGTGCGTACCAGAAATTCCGTTCTGCGTGCATTGTGGTGGATTTTGGCACAGCAACAACCTTCGATTACATTTCGGAAAAGGCAGAGTACGTGGGTGGATTGATTGTACCTGGCGTGGAGATCAGTGCCGAAGCTCTTTTTGCACATACGGCTAAACTACCGAAAGTGGAAATTGCCGATCCCTCTGCTGTGGTGGGGCGCAACACGCTCGAGAGCATTCAATCCGGACTGATCAACGGATACAAGGCACTGGTGGAAGGAATTGTGCAACGCATTAAAGAAGAACAGAATTCCCGGGCCAGGGTCATAGCCACAGGGGGATTGGCACCACTCATTACAAGAGATCTTCAATGCATAGATGTTATAGATGAAAACCTCACCCTCTGGGGTTTATACTTTATCTACCAAATGAACAGAAGGTGAGAAAAATGGATGATAAGAAGAAAAAAATAACAGAAGAACTTTTAGATGATGATTTTTTTGGTCCTCCTGAAGAAGAGGAGGAGGTCGGAACATCCGAAAAAGCTGAGACAGAGGAGGATATTGAATCAGCGATAGAAATAGAAGAGAGCGCACCAGCCAAACCTTCGACACCTGAGGAAAAAGACAAATCCGGGATTTCAATAGATGAATTTGATGACTTCTTTGCCTCTCCAGAGGAAGAGGCTGCTTCTGGCAAAATACCGGAAACCGTTTCGGTTGAGGACCTCTCACTTCTCGAATCTGAAATGCTCAAAGAGGAAGGCGCTGCCCCTTCGGATAAAAGGGCTCCAGCAGAAAAAGAAGTGAGGGTTGAACCCCCACCTCCTATTAAGCCCCAAGCTGCAAAAGAGACTTCATCGGCTCAGGATCTGGGTGAGATAGACTTTCTATCAGCCAAGCAACAACAAAAAGTTGAACCACAAATTGTTGAAGTAAAGGTTACCAATGTAGGGGCAGTGCTGGGAGCGCTCGTGGGAGGCATTATTATCGGGGGCGGTCTTGTTTATGCACTTACGTTTCTTAATATTCTTCCTGTAGTGTCTATCTCGAAAAAATCACCTGCTGTAGCCCCGGCAATTCCACAGCGAACAACTCCCAAACCGCCCGCACCCTCTAAACCTGTACCTGTCAAGCCAGCGGAAAAAAAGACTCAACCGGTTAAAGAAAAGGCTGTAACGCCTCCACCTGCTCCCACACCACCAAAGCCGGCACCAGTGCCTCAGAAAACGGCAAAGGCAGAAATGCCCCAACCACAGGCCTCTCCACCACCTCAGGTTGAGAAAAAACCTGCTCTTCCACAACCCAAGCCGCAAAAGGTGGCCTCTGCACCAGCACCGAAACCCCGACCTGCATCTCCCCC
>JAJRZV010000005.1 GCA_024275095.1 bacterium
GCATCTGCATCATGCAGCGAAACCTTTTCCGTCAGCACCAATGCACCGGGAGTGATGCCCTACGTGGTGTTCCGTGTGCGAATGAGCGACGGACGCGGTGGAATGTTTGAGCACTTCGTAAGCGCGTGGGGTCAGGATTGGTCTGGTTCGTCTGTTATTCCCCCAGCACTTTCCGTGGGTCATGGAGAGGTCACGATCAGTGATTCAGGAGCGGGTGAATACACAGTTGTCATTTCCGATGTTACGGGCACGCTCACCATTAACAGCGCCTGGCCCGGTGACAGGAACCTTATCTCATACAGTGCAGGTATAACCAACCCGCCCTCGGGTATTACGTGGGTGGTAGACTCCGCTGCCGGGCCGTGGCCCATCCAGGGCACGGATCCCCTGCCCGTTACCGTGTCGATACGCCTGTACGGTAAATGGAAACCTGTCGAGCAGGAGACATTGAATTTCACGGTTAGATTCGAGGCATGGTCGGATGAAGCCGGCTACGCGTTCCACAGGGTAAAAGACATTCCTGTACAGGTGGTGCTTGAGAACACGCCGCCGCAGGTGAACGCACCGGCTTCGGTAGAAATTGTTTCCACTGAAGACGAGACCTGGGGATGCGGACGCATCAGTGTCGAGGCTTTTGATGCCGATGGTGACGCGCTGGAGTATCACTGGGCGGTGCTGGAAAAGTCCCGGGGTGCGGAGGTCGCCCTTTCGGAGAACATGGAGAGCCCGGATGTGGTGATGTGTGCTGGCACATACGAAAGGAAATTCGGCAGCTATACGTTGCGTGTATACGTGCGCGACGGGCACGGTGCTTACGCCTACAGGGATGTGGCTGTTACCGTTGCGGAAAGGTAAAGCTGTGATGAACAGGGGAATGACGAGATTTTTGTTTTCGCTGTTCCTGCTTACAGCCGGATGCGGAAAAGGGAACGGGACAACTTTTACCCTGCGCCTGGAGCCTTTTGCCGGTGGGTTACTCCTTCCCGACATGTCTGTGGAACTGGTGGTGAGAGAAAGTGGCGGTGATGAAATGTATCGGGAAACCGTCACTCCACCAGCGCGCAGGATCGAGTTTGCCGTGAACCTTGACAGATGCGTTTCTATCGAAGCGTACGTTCACAGGAACACGCAGGTGGTGCTTTCCGGTGAAAGCCCGTGTATGCATCGTGAAAGCATAGAGAATGGAAAAATCTACCTGGCCCCGCCGTTTCAGCCGGTCTGGCGCGATGACATTATCCTCGGAAGAGCCTGCAGTGACGGGAATTTCGTTTATTTTCTTTCGCCCACAGGCGGAGAGCTTTTGCGAGCCCCGCTCGTTGCACTGGACGAACAGGTCGTGCAGGCTGTTCTGCCTGCCGCGGAGGGTGACGCTGTGGCGTGTACTGAAAATAGCGTTTACGTTGCCGGGGGTATTGACTCCTCAGGGAATTTCGTTCGAACGGCCTGCTCTTACGGAAAGGCAGGACTCCACTGTTTCCCCGTGGAAACGGCCACCAGCGACATGGCTGCTGCTTCTTTGGGAGAGATCGCTGCATTCTGCGGTGGAAACACGGCTGTTGGAAAATACACGGGATGCATGCTCGTTCACGCAGGCGCAGTCTCGTATTCTGGAGATGTTATCTATGTAACCGCTCGTCCAGTCATTGCAGGAGCAGACGGACTTTTTTATCTCTTTTCAGGTACCAGCAAGGTGTACGCGCTCTCTTATTCCTTGACACAGCGCATTGACACAGAGATCCCCGAAACCAAGACGCTATCCGCGGTAGCGTTCGATAAAGGATTTTACCTGTACCGGTGCAGCGATTCTTCCGCAGAGGTTGGTATAGTGCGGATGGAAGACTGGTCTTATACCGTGAGCGGGACAACAGCAACGCTTCTCTCGTCGCCACAGGGTGTCGGGTGTGGAACAGGAGCGGTGTTTGTCGGGCCTGAAGGGCTTGTTTTCTTTGACGGTTATCAAGTGAGGGAGTTTACTTTTCAACCTTCACTGAAGGTATATTCAGCCGTTGCACTTTCCAGGCACGCAGTTCTCGTTGCCACTGACAGGGGCACCCTTCTTTTCAACTGCCTGGCAGGCACGAGCGGGAGCAGGGCGGGAGGAGAGAAATGAAAAGACCACTGTGTTTTCTTGCGATATTTGCGTTGAGTTGGGGGTGCACCGGAGGTGGAGGAGGCATTAACGTTGCTCCTACAGCTGTTGTGCCGTCATCCATCGAGGCTGAAGTGGGTCGGGTTGTGTACCTGGACGCTTCTTCTTCGTACGATCCGGAAGGTGACCCGCTGAAATTCTACTGGAACCTGGAAAGCATTCCCCCCGACTCGGTAGACGTGGTCCTTGCAGATCGATATGCGCCTGTTGCGGTGCTGATTCCCGACGTGCCGGGGATTTATTCCGTCTCGCTGACTGTCTCGGATGGATTCTCTACAGGACTCCCTGCCGGTGTTACTGTAAATGTTTCACCGGGAGTGCTCAAACCCACTCCAGTAATAGAAAAAAGTGGAGATCCCCTTGTCGGCGAGCGGGTGGAATTAAGGGCGGATTTGAGCGTTAACCCCTTGCAGGAGGAGATGAACTTCAGGTGGGAACTTGTGGATGCTCCGGAGGGTTCTTCTGCATATTTAAGCGTTATCACGGGACCGTACACGTCTTTCGTGGCCGATGTTCCTCACGGGAGGTACAGGGCAAGGCTTACGCTCCGCAACCGCAAGGGTGGACCGGCAAGTAATACGGCCACGCTTCTTGTGAAGAACAGCCCGCCCCGTGTGGAACTCATGGCCGTCAGGGTGCCTGAACGCTTGAAAAGTTTACCGGTGGCATCACAGGAACAGGTTGAGTTTGATGTTAGCACGGCAGACCCGGATGGAGATTCCGTGGAAACGTTCGTATTTACTTACACCTACAGGAGTTACGCGGGAGAACCCACTGGTGCAGGGTTTCATTGTCCGGGTTACAGCGGCTACCACAATACGTGTATTACCACCACCCCGGAAGAGGTGCTGTTTTTTACAGGAGAGAACAGCCTTTTTGAAGGGTCGTTTGTCGTTTCCCTTACAGGGATGGATGAATTTGGTGGAACTGCCGTTGATTCCGTGGTGCTCGAGAGGGCTTCCGTTGCTCCACCGTCCGTAAAGACAGAAGACTCTTCTACGGGACACCTGTTTTTACGGGGGGAATATACGGCTGAAACGAGAGTAAAAGCATATTTCACCAATTCCAATACCGATTCTCAGAGACTCGATTATTCCGTTCAGCTTCAGGCACGTCCGAGGTCAGACTGCCACGTGTCCATTACACCACCTTCGGGAGCTCTCGATATGGGAGCCGGCGATGCGGCAGCATTGGATATTGCAATTCACGCCAGCGGATCTCACAGGCGATGTGTGGGTACATATCGATTTGTGGTTGAGGGCTGTTTCGGTGACAAGTGTATGGAGCGTTCGTTTGCCCTGCATGTTCTTAACAAGGCCCCTGCCGGTGCTGGACTGTTTGGTCTTCCCGCGACAGTTGAAGTGGAGTGTGAGACGGATGCAGACGGAAAGGAGTATTCGCTGGATTCTGTGAATTTTCAACTCATTGTATCTGGAAGGGACACGGACGGCGATCCTGTGATTCTGACGTTCAGCGCGGACAGGCCTGAGGAGAATGCAAACGGTATCGTGTTTTCCCCGGGGGTACTGCGCTGTGCAAGCGGGGAAGCCTGCCCGGTTTTGGCCACGCTCAAGGGCTCGCAGGTATGCGTGTCCCGGGAATTGTCGTGGTGCCTTTTCGTCCCGTGCTGGATTTGTGTGAAGAAAGAAATTCACGCTGTTCGACCCGGTAAAACATTTTTTTCCGTACAGGTCTCCGACGGGATGGCCGCCGGTCCTTCCACGGGTTCGTTTGTAGAAGTGAAATGCAGGTAACAGTGAAATATACGTCCATCGTTTTTACATTTTGCGTGCTTGTACTCGCGGGTTGTACTGTTACGCAGCAACTGACACTGGCGAAAGGCGACCGTCATATCCATTGCAGGCTCACACCTTCCCCGGTGCGCATGCGGGATTTTGTATGCAATGCATCTGTCCTGGCAACCTACGGACTGCTGGAAGCCTCTGTGGAGGTGCTCGTGAGGGGAATGCAGCAGTACGGTGAACAGCCGGTGTTGCTGAAGATGCTGGGCAGGATCCTTTTGATGGCAGGTATGCCGGCGGAGGCGAAGATGTACCTGTCCCGAGCAGAGAAGAGAGCACCCGGTGATGCCGAAATAAAAAATCTTTTAAGAGAAACAGATTCTGCGAGGAAACAAGATGTGGAACTGGAACATAAAACTGTGCCGGAGAAAAGATAACGGCAAAAGTTGTTACTTCGTGGTCCTGGGTGGTCGTGAAGCCAGCGATAATTTCCGTGCTACGGATAAGCTGACCGTCGTGGAGAAAGTTTTTCTCCTGAAGGTTGTTTCCGCATACCTTGCCCTTGCCATGAGCGTAGCGATTCTATTTGCCGTGCCCGGGAGAAAGCCAGGGGGGCTGCAAGAAGGTCCCGTTGATAACAATGCACCAGGCACTGGTGCCATGCACGAACCATCTGCTGCCTTGATGACCCTTAAAGAGATAGAACGCGTCATTATCAACAGGAATGCCCTTTCCGTTGAACTCGGCAGGGCATTGAAAACCGTTTCTTCACTGCTGGAACAATGCGAAAGATGTGAAAAAAGGGAAAACCTTTTGGAACTCCGCGGTGCTCTTGAACTCCGTGTAAAGGAGAGGTTCAGAACATTGAGGTTTGAGGCTGAAAAAGCGATCAGGTTCGGCAATACCATGCGCGCTCGCCGGACACTCGAAGAAATAATGAGTCTCGTTGTTCACCACGACGATGAGCCTTACAGATACGCGGTGCGCAGGCTGAAGGAGTTGAGGCGTTGATTCGCCTTGTTCATGAAAGAAAGGGTTGCAGGCGGGAGTTCCTGCTCCAGGAAGGAGTGTACGTTGTGGGAAGGGCCCCTTTCTGTGACATCGTAATAGATGACCCGTATCTCTCGCGTCGTGATTTCTCGATTCACGTGAAAGAAGGGGAAATCGTGGTGATGGACGAGCACTCGAGAAACGGGCTCACTGTGAACGGAAAAATTGTAAACAAGGCCGGGTTGAAGGAAGGGGATGTTATTGAGGCCGGTGATTCAAAATTCACGGTTCTCTTTGCGGACGGGACCGAGGAAACGCTGGTAAAAGCCGCTTCCGGTTCCCCTGGCTCTTCGGGTGAGACAGTGGTGCTGAAGTCCCCGTCGAATGCCACGGACTGCAAAGGCGCGCCGTTGAAGGTTGTGGAAGTTACGGCGTTTGTCAGGTGCTGGAAGCTGGTGGCCGGAACCGCTGTGTTCCTGCTGGGCGTTGCTATCGTGAATGTGAATGGTTCACCCGGGCTTCGTTCCGGCCGCGCCGGGCCCGAGGGGTTACGCGCGGGAAAAACCCCGGTTCCTGCAGACAGGGAACTTAAAAAAGGACCTGTTCAGGAAGAGCCCGTCCATGTCCATTCGAAAAAGCCCATGGTATTGCCGAAGGCCTTCTTGCCCAGGAAGAGGAAAGAAGGCGGGAGTCCCGGGAGGCCAGCCTCTTCGAAGGCGGGTGCGGGGCCTGCGAAGGCGTTGAACGGGAAGAAGGGAACAGGTTCCGATACGCCGGTTGTGTTTCGTTCGAGAAGAGAGTCAGATTTTGCCCGTTTTAATTTTCAAAACCTGATGCGTAGGGGGGCAATGTTCGTTGCTGAAGGTCGGTTGAGAGAAGCTGAAGGTGTTTTCCAGAAGGCATGTGATATTGCCCGGAAATTCCTCAACGATGTGGATGTGAAAAAGTGCCGGCAGAATTACAGAAGCGTGGTTCTGGTACGGGCGAAAGCGATGCTCTCGTCCGGTGATTACGCAGGCGCTTATTCTCTCACTTACAGGCACGCGGGCGAAGCGTTCGAGTCCTTGAGAAAGAAAGCAGTAGAGGGCATAGATAAACTATTGAGGGCTGCTTATGCAGATGCGGATGTCGACGCGGAGGGTGCAACATCGCGTATTCGTAGAATCCTGGAAGCTGTCCCCAGGGGCTCGCCGGTATCCCGGAGGATTCAGAGAATCCTGCAGAGGTTGCAATGATTATTGACAGGCCGGTACGTTTTGCGAATTTCGTGGTGCTCTCGCGCCTTGGTTCGGGTGGCATGGGTGAGGTCTACAGGGCAGTAAAGATCGGGACGGGTGGGTTTGAAAAGGATGTGGCTCTGAAAATTATTAACCCCGATATATCCAGTGATAGCGAATTCAGGCGCCTGTTTTTGCGCGAGGCTCGCATTGCTGCGAAAATTCAGCATCCCAGCGTGGTACAGGTGTACGAGCTGGGTATGGCCCGCGGAACATTGTACATGTCCATGGAACTGGTAAAAGGTGTGACCCTTCGAAAGCTGATCAATGTGTTGCGAGAAAGGGATGAGAAACTCGGTGACGAAGAAGCGGCGTTTGTGCTGTACAGTGTAGCCACGGCACTTTCTGCAGTGCACAACTTGCGCGATGGTGTAAGTGGGGTACAGAAGGTCATCCACCGTGACGTGTCGCCTCAGAACATTTTTGTTTCATACGTCGGCGGGGTGAAATTGGGAGACTTCGGTGTTGCCAAGGTGGTGGGCTATACGGACGTCACCCGGCCCGGCGAGGTGAAGGGCAAGCTGGGGTACATGGCCCCAGAGCAGTTACACGGGGAAGACGTGGATGAACGCACCGACATTTTTTCCCTGGGCGTGGTGATGGTTGAGGTTCTTACAGGCCGAAAGCCTTTCCCGATGGCAGAAATCACGTCGGGAGGTTCTGTGGTACGCGAATTTGATGCCGGATGCCTGGAGGTAAGACCCGCCTTTACCAGCATACTCGCAAGAATGCTCTGCGAGGAAAAGGCAGAACGCTATTCCAGTGCGAGTGTACTTGCTGAAACTGTCGCTGCCGGATTTGACGTGCTGAAAGGACAGGAGAACCTTTTACGGAGAATGGACCGCCTCTTCGCCAGTGAAAGAGAGAACACGGAAAAGCACGTACAGTCACTCATGTGTTCCAGGGAATTTGCCAGGTGTCGCAGGGAAATTTTGAAGGCAGAGGGAGGAGAACGCACCATTGTTCAGGGAGGACACAAAAAGAATTTTTTCGCGTATGGCGGTGCCGTGCTGGGAGCGTTTGCTGTTGCTGCGTTGCTGGTGGGGTACGTTTTGATACTCAAGAATGATTTTACAGCACGCGTGATCCAGGAGCCTGCTCGCCCATCGAAGTCTCTGAAAGTACTTCAAAAAGAGAGAGGTGCTCGTGGCAGTGCCAGGACGAGTGGACACCTGAAAGAATCTGAATTATCGGCCAGGAGAAGAGGCACCCGTTCAAATTCAAAACCCGGGAAATACGTGCCCTTAAAGAAACCCGCTGTTGCTTACATAAGCGTTCGTTCAGAGCCGGATGGTTACGTGTTTGTGGACGGGAAGAACACGGGGGTAAAGACTCCGGTGCAGCGCCTTACCTTAAAGCCGGGAGATCACACGATTGCAGTGGTGAATCCCGAACGCGGGATTATAGGCATGGAGCGGGTTACCCTTAAGAAGGGTGGCTTGAAGATCTTCAGGTTTTATCTTCGAAAAGAGAAGCAAAAAATCCAGGAGGGTGACAATGAATAGAAAAGGCATCCTGTTGACCGCTCTGGTGCTTGGAACGTGTGTGTGTGCAATTGCAAAAGCAGGCATGCTGACTTACCAGGGGAAAATCTATACGGATGAAGGTGTCCCGTACAATGGTGCTGTCCAGATGACTGTTCGCATTTACAGTGTGGATGCGGGTGGTGCACCTCTATGGGAAGAAACGGATACGGTCGAGATTGTCAATGGAGTGTTTTCCACAGTCCTGGGAGATAAGGCCTCACTTGAAGGAGTGGATTTTTCGCGTGCGTTGTACCTGGGGGTAGAAGTTAACAACGATGGTGAAATGTCTCCAAGGATGCTCATAACATCCGTGCCTTCGTCGATGTATGCCGGAAAGGCAGGATACGCCGAGGCAGTCACCATTGTTAACTATTCATATGTGCTCTGCTGGTACAGCATCGAGCCGTGCGGTGCTCTACCCAATACAAGCCTCTCCTCGTATCGCCTCCTCACCGACGACGATCCCTCACTTTACCTGCCGATAAAGAATGACACCACAAGGGTTCAACTTTATCTTGTTAATATATTTATGGGGCTTTACAACCCGGGAACCATCAACAAGGTTGTACGGTACAGCCCTGCACTCGACTCCGAGCCTGTATATCCCGTGCACATATGCAGCATTCACCCATCAACCTTTACCGCAAACGAAGAATTTGACACGGGCTCGTGTTTCAGTTCCTATATCTTTGAAGTACCGCCTGGTACGCACACACTTACCCTCAGGTACGCAACAGACCAGCAATCAACGGACAATCTGGAGCTGGTTGCACTGCGTTTTCAACTTGTACGCATCAGGTAGAATTCTGCGAATTGCGCCGGAGCTTCACCCTTTAGTGACAACCCTGTTCACAGGTGCTACCAGCGGGCAGGTGAATTGGGGATGCACAGTTATCTCCGGGGTGTTTGAAAAAGTTCCAAGAAGAAAATTCGTCCCTACATATGGTGCGACTTTACTTTAATCTTCCGCCCATTGCGTGAGTAAAACGCTATACACATCACCAGAGATTCTTTATCAACACATTGTGAGAGTTAAGTATATCGTGGCCGGGTTGCGGCCATTCGGGGATGTTAGATGTTGGATAAAATTTTCCAAAAGCTGTTACTTTTCCTCCACCAACTGCGATAATTTCATAAGCTCCGTCGTTATTGAAATCTACAACTGAAGCTTTGAAAAACTGAGAGCCTTCCCCGGCCTTGCAAATGGTTTCGCCGGTTAAACCATCAAGCACATAGATGGCATCGTTTGGAAAAATTACGTCCTCTATTCCGTCTCCGTTCATATCGGCTGTAACTATTTTCATATTTGTTCTTGCTGGGGTTAAATCTTCTCTTTCCCAGAATGGATTCCCGAATGGAGTAAAGACCTGCAGGTGGCCCCCGAAGCTTCCCGTGATTATCTCAAGTCGTCCGTCGTTGTTGAGGTCTGCGATGACAGGGGTTCCGAAGAAGTTTTTGGAACTTACCGCGGATACCTTTCTCCATTGAATACTGTAATTAGAGTCTAAAACAAAAATTTCACTTTTGGCCTGTCCTGCAAAATAATTTTGAGATGAATATATTACTGCTTCTAAATAGTTGTCTCCATCTATATCCCCAAGAACAGGCGCTGCATAGGAGCCATTCAGTAAATAATGGAAATATTCTATGTTCCCGGTTTGGGCATTTATTACCAAAACTCTTCCAGGAGGCCATGCTCCCTGGGTTATAATAATTTCTGATATATTGTCCTTATTTATATCTCCGATAGCCTGGCTTGCTTCCGCCCATCCTGAAAATGATAAATTCCACAGGATTGTGCCTTCAGCGGTTAGAAGATACCATTTGGCATAAGCTCCCCCTCCTGAAAATATTTCGGGCACACCGTCACCGTTTATGTCAATTATCCCTGTGGTATAAATCCTGTCGGCAAGAGGTTTTCTCAAAAACTCATTTTTTGACGCTCCATCTATAATAAGAAGTCCCCCTGTACAACAAAACGTTCCAAATCCTGTGATAATATCTTTGATTCCGTCATTGTTGATGTCTGCAATAGATGGCTCATTAGTGGCTCCTCCGATGGATTGAGCGTTGATGTGATATGAGAACAAAACATTTCCAGTAGCTGCATCAAGTATGTAAAGGTTACCGATGATGCTACCAGCGGACGATTGTGACCCGGTACCGACAATTACTTCAAATTTTCTATCATTTTCGAGATCGCTTATTTTTATACTTGAGGCTCCTGTAATTTGAGTCGACCACAGTTGCGTACACATGGGTGAGAGCACATGAAGTATCGCTGAACCATAAAAGTATTCCACCCAAGCTCTTATTTCAGTAGTACCTGGATTGAGCGCTGTAACAGTTCCAGAAGAAGATACCGATGCTACGTTAGGATCTGTTAAATCCCACGTAAAATCCACACATTCCACCTCTTCATTTTGCAAGGTGTAAGCAGTGGCCGAGAAGGTAAACGTCTCTTCAGTGTAGATGGTTGCTTCTTTAGGGTATACTCTCACATCTGCCAGTAAAAGTTTTTTATCACAGTGCATGGTAGCATGGCCTGCCATGTTAAAGTCCAGAGTTTGGGCACATCCCCATAAAACGGAGTCACCTTTTACTTCAACTCTTCCATCTGTTAATATTAAACCTCTTACCGCCGCATGGCCTTTTAAATTAAACTTTCCCGATACCGCAAAGGTGAGCATTTGAGGGTTATCATTCAGGTTAATAGAGGCATTTCCTGAGACGGTCACGTTTCCGTCTACAGCTATCAACACAGGGCCGGAAAAGTTTAAGCTGGCATTGCCTGAAACTTTGACCCCTGTGAAATAATACGTCCCTCCTTTCAAAGTAAGTGAATCGTGATTACTTAACACGAGAATTCCGTTTTGGAGAAATTGAATGGGAATGGAAGAGTTGTTGTTTTGTGTAATCGCACTATTTATGTAATTTTGGACATAAGAAACAACAGAGGAACAATCTTCGAATTTAGCAAATTCTCCATATACTTCGGAATGGCCCTTTAGAGTAAGACCATTTTCATAATTCAAAGTTACGCTCAAGCGACTTTCGGGTGTATAAGGGGTGCAAAAGGAGTTGTAACCATCAATTGATGTTGCACCTTTTATAGCGATATCACATGCTTGAACGGCAATAAAAGCATACGCTGTTGGCTTACATATAAGTACCGAGAAGATTGAAGAAAATGTTATTAAAAGATAATAAAAGCTAAAAAAACGACCTTTTATTGATTTATTCATTAATTCCTCCTTTTAAAATTTATTTGGACATTAAAATAAAAAATTTTTGATGTAATGTCAAGGATTTTTTATAGATTGCTCTAACAGCTAAGATTCACTATGCAAGCATTCTTCAAGTTTCGGTATGCCTCGGCGATATTTTTAAAACTTGCTTTAAGTCACAAACATTGCCCGTGATTTCTTGTATTCTGCGCAAGGTATTGGTATGGTTGACTTAATAAGGCAGGAAGGGTATAAAGTAACATTTTTAAACGGAGAAAACGGCAATGCATAATTCAAAAGAATTATTTTCAATGTTTAAGTGCGTTGATTGTGGGTGTGATTTCGTCGAAAAATTATCAGAAACACGCGTTAAATGTGAAAAATGTGGTAGAATATTCAAAAAAGAAGATGGAAGCTGGAATTTTCTTCCATGTGGAGAGGTTCCTTTACGTGTCTCAATAGAAGAAAAATGGTTGGCTCATGAAGATCGGGGGGTTAGTTTCAGGGTGGCCAACTGGCTCATTCCCCTTATTAAAAGGAATTTTGGAGAAAAGAAGGTAACGATCCTTTCTGTTGGGTGCGGAACAGGCATTGATGTACAAATGTTAAATAATGAAGGTTACGATGCCTACGGGATAGATATAGGTACGCGAGCCTCCAGATGGCAAAGAAATCCCTGGAGAGAAAAAATATTATTTGCAAGGGGGGAGGTTCTTCCTTTCATAGACGGAGTTTTTGATGTTGTATATTCATGGGGGGTGATAGAGCACGTTGGACAGAAAGGGGCCAGAAGTGTTGGAGATGAATATCTCAAACAGCGTGAAAACTTTTTAACTGAACAGGTGAGGGTGCTAAAGAAGGGGGGCATAGGAATCGTTACCTGTCCTAACAGGTGGTTCCCTTTTGATCCTTTCCATGCTCGCCCGGGAAGGCCTGCGTTAAATTTTCCATGGAATAGATTTTTGCTTTCTGTAGGTGATGTTAAACGTCTTTTGCGGTCCAGAGACGATATTGCTCAATGGCAAGTGGTGTCACTTAAAGGATATTTCATTTTTGAAAGATCTTTTGATACTGCTTTGAAGAAACTTTTTAAGCCGGTGATAAAAATATATACTGAACAGTTAACAGGCAATCCTTTTTTTCACAGGTCTTTTCTGAATCCACATATAGCGGTGTTGTTTAGAAAAAAATAGGGAAAACTTTTTCTGGATTTCCCAACAACCTTTCTCAAGCTTTCTTTTCGCTCGGGCGGGGCGATACAGAGTCACACGAGGCTTTTGTGAGGCCTGCAGATGTTACAAAGTCCAAATATCTCCAGCCTGTGTGAAAGGATTTGAAACCTGTATTTATCAGCAACTTCTGTTTGTAGCCTTTCTATGCGAGGACTTTCGAATTCTATAACCCTCCTGCACCTTATGCACACCATGTGATCATGATGGTCTGTGCCCACTGTTTTCTCGAATCTTTCGGCGCGTTCGTCAAAGGAGAGCCGGGTGGCAAGCCCTGCATCCTCAATTAATTTGATTGTTCTGTAAACAGTGGAAAATCCGATCCCTGGATGTTTTTTTCTCAATTGCATGTAAAGTTCTTCCACTGTGACGTGTCCGTCAGCGCGTAGAAATGCCTTGAGGATCGCTTCTCGTTGTTTCGTGTACCTGAGCCCTTTATCCTTTATGTACTGGCGGAATGCTTCGAGGATTTCTCTTATCTCCATAACACAAGTTTATATTTTGTGCCTCTTTTTTTACAACCTGTATCAAATGAAATTTAATATCACTACCTGCTGGAACAGAAATTTTTGTGGACGGTTCCCGTTACCGTTGTGCTGTACCTTTGCCTGCAATAAAATGGAACTATGCGCCCAGAAACAGCACCTGTATCTCAACATGAAAAGGCGCTTGAAATATATTCCTCTGTCAAGCGCGTGATCGTGGGCAAAGATGAAGAGGTGTTTCTGTTTCTTTCTGCCTTTTTTGGAAGAGGGCATGTCCTGATTGAGGACCTTCCGGGCACGGGTAAGACTACATTAGCACGGGCTCTCGCTCGGGCACTTGAGCTTTCTTTTGCAAGGATTCAATTTACGAGCGATCTACTACCTTCAGATATTATCGGTGTAAACGTGTTTGACTCAAGGAAAGGAGAATTTGAGTTTCGCAAAGGGCCTATATTTGCCAATATTGTTCTGGCGGATGAAATTAACCGTGCCACTCCGAAGACACAAAGCGCACTGCTTGAAGCGATGAGTGAAGAACAGGTTACCGTTGACGGGGTTACGTATCATCTCAGCACTCCGTTTTTTGTCATTGCAACACAAAATCCTTTCGAACAGCACGGAACATATCCGTTGCCGGAGTCGCAACTCGATCGCTTCATGCTCTGGTTGAATCTGGGTTATCCATCACGAGAGGATGAAATAAAAATTATAGAGAATGATCCGGCTGAGAGAGTAGAATTTCTCGTTCAACCGGTGGCGGATGCAGATACTGTGAAACGCATAATCCAGGCCGTTGAGCGCGTGAGTGTCTCAGAAAAAATTCTCGGATACATTATGGATATTGTAGAGAAGACAAGAACGCATCCTGAAATTCTTATCGGAGCCAGTACGCGTGCAGGAATCCACCTCAGGAGGGCTTCTGCTGCATTTGCCTTTCTTAAAGGTCGTGATTTTGTAACACCAGATGACGTAAAGGCAGTGGCACCTTATGTGTTGAAACACCGCTTGGTGTGGAAGCGATGGGATGTGGACCGGTTTGACTCCAGAGCCGCGGCGATCCGGAGCATTATTGATTCAGTTTGTGTTCCTCTTTGAAGGGGCTTGAAATCAGAGGGGACTTTGATAATAACCTGAAATCCCGCTTGAGGGAGTTCTGGGAGTGGCTTGTTACACCACCGCGACCTATCCGTATAGCCCGAAGTGGCTGGATTTATCTCTCCATTACCATCGGCGTGGGTTTTGGTGCTCTTGCATCAGGGAACAATCTGCTATTCATCATTTTCGGGGGATTGTTGAGCATGATCGTGGTTTCAGGAGTTTTAAGCGATTTTGTATTGCGCAGTATTCATATAAAGTGGGAGTTACCCGAGGTTGTTGTTGCAGGCAAGGCTTCACATTTCAGTGCGGGAGTGACCAACAGGAAGTGGTATTTTCCCTCTATTGATTTGCACGTTGAAGTGCAGGGGGAGCGTGTCAGGTGTGAACCGGCATATTTCCCGGTAGTGGAAAAAAGACGAACCCGCTGGTCTCAGGGAGAGCTCATAATACCTTCGAGAGGTATTGTAGAAATTAAGCGAGTAAGAGCTTTCAGTCGTTTCCCCTTTCACTTCTTCGAGAAAATGCTCTACGTGAAAACCAGCGCTATGGTTTACGTGGCTCCACGGCCGGTACCGTGGGAATGGAAGACAGTATTTACAGGAGCCGAAGGGGTACATGAAAGACCTGTAAAGAAAGACGAAGGTGATGATTTGCTCAACAT
This sequence comes from bacterium, assembly GCA_024275095.1. Lineage (GTDB taxonomy): Bacteria > JAJRZV01 > JAJRZV01 > JAJRZV01 > JAJRZV01 > JAJRZV01. The sequence continues at coordinate 14,385 of JAJRZV010000005.1, forward strand.
TCGACCTTTTGTTCCAGGGGATAACCCGCGGCTCATTCACTGGAAGCTCACGGCCCGGGTAGGCGAAGAAATGATGAAGGTGATGGGAGAGCCACCGGGAGCCACCTGTTATATCCGGCCTTTTGTTGAGGTGCCTGAAGGCCTTCAGCTTGAGCAGGTGTTGGGTAAAACACTTTACATGGCCAGGAAATTAATTGATGAGGATTGGAAGGTTGGTTTGATTCTTGGCGGAGAGGTGCTTCATCCCGCTTCTGGAAAGGGCCAGTTGTTTCAGATAATGAAAATGCTCGCTGCCTTTCGCCCTGGAGAGAGGTTTCAGCCCCCGGTGATAGGTGACGGCACTGTCTCCGTGGTAGAGGTGCGCCCGTGAGGTCTACCCCCAAACTGATCGTTCACGTTCTCCTCGCAGTTGGTACCTTCAGTTTATATATGACGGGTGAGATCCCGCTGCCGATCATCGCCGTTACTGTATGTGCCTACGCTGTGAAGGTTTTTGTTAGAAGCAACGTGATGGAAGAATTTGTGGAGCGCAACCTCGGGTACCTCACCTTTCTGTTCGTTGCTGTTTTTGCAGCCGCAGTGCTGTTCAAAATAGTGAGCATTTTACACGCAGCTGCCGAGTTTATTCTCATAACCAGTGCGTTTCGCATCCTCGGCCCTCAACAAAAACGCCAGTTGAACCAGATTGTTCTTTTGTCACTTTTTGAAATTCTCGCCGCCTCAACGCTTACCGGTGATATTTACTTTGGATTCGTTGTGATTGCTTACCTCTTTATCGTGCCCTGGGCTCTTATTCTCGCTAACCTCGAGGGAGAGCCAGCATCACAGGAGATACAAGATCGCCTGAACCGTCCTGACTTCGTATTTTTCCTGTCAGGTTTTTCCACAATGGCAGCAGTGATGACGGCCATGTTCTTTTTTATTTTTCCGCGCTTCACGCTTTCCCTGGTAAAGCCTGTAATGCTGGAGGAGCACTTCGTGGCGGGTTTTTCAGATGAGGTAAAACTCGGTGACACCGGAAAAATCCTGCAGAACATGCCTGTGGTGATGCGATTTGTGCCTCATTCTTCAGATGGATGGAAAGACAAGGTTTTCTATCTGAGGGGAAGGGTATACACCGTATATCAACAGGGCTTATGGAAAAGAAGCAATTACAAAGTAAGGTCGGTCAGGCGCGTCAACGCCAGAGACGTGTACCTGGAAAAGAGCCCGTTCGCTGGTCATGAAAGCGCTGCAGATATCTACTTCGAGGTGCTTTTTACAGACAACCTCTTTGTTCCTTACGGAACAGTGTATTTGTCCCGTCTCAAAAAAGCCCTCAGCACCAACGACGTGTGGGAGTTGTTTCCCCGGGCTGGCATGGGCGTTCCGCCGGTTTATACTGTGGAAGGATCACTGCTTCAGCAAAATTACATCCTTCCACCGGTATATGACGAGCCCCCCGAATATAATCTTTTTATTTCTTCCCAGTTGAAAGAGGAATTAAAAGAAGTTGTTACACGTTCCTGGGGGGTGGATTTTTCCTCAATTGGACCTGACGATGTCGCCAGATATTTGAAAAAGCATTATTCATACACTTTAAAAATAGAACGCAGGGACCTGCAGGAAGACCCTGTAATAGACTTTCTCGTGCACGTGAGAAAAGGACACTGCGAGCTATTTGCCTCGGCCATGGTCCTTATTTTGCGTACCCTTGGTATTCCTGCGCGATTCATCACAGGATTCCTTGTGCATGAATGGAATGACATCGGAGATTATTTTGTTGTTCGCGAGAGAAATGCACACACGTGGGTGGAGTATTTTGACGGTCAATACTGGAGAGCCATTGATCCGACACCCACTGCAGAATTGATCTCAGTGAAAAGTGCGGGTACCCTGTGGGAATTTTTTGATACTTTGAAGCTCTGGTGGATGGAATATGTGCTTGAGTATTCTTTAAAAAAGCAGATGGAGTTTGTCCAGCGCGCGGGTGTGAAAATTACCCGTGGGGGAGAAGGACGAATTGCACGCATTTACGAATGGGTAAGGGCTCATAACCGGCTGGTTGTGGTGATACTGGTATTTGCGGGCATAGCCTTTTTCTTCTGGAGAAAAACAGGCAGTGCTTTTCCACGGATAAGGCGGCGTTCTCCATTGGGAAAAGTTGCAGGAGAATACGTAAAAATTCTCCGCGAAATTGCACGAGCATCGGGAATTCAATACAGTCCGGGTGAGACACCGCTGGAATATTTGAGAAAGGTAAGGCATTTGCTTGACGCGGATTTCGAGGCTGAACTCTATTCAGCGACTCAAAAGTTTTACTTGATGGTTTACAGGGGTATAAACTGGCCTGAAGCACTGAGTGTGTTTGGTCGGCTTAGAAAGAGAGTTCGAGAGTCCGTAAGGAGGCCTTGTTGAGTGTTTTGTGGAACAACGGCTGGAATCCTGGACAAAAATCATTGCGGGTGTGAGCAAAATCTGAGATTTTAAGCATTAGCGAAAGATGAAAATTACAGGGCTGAAAATCGGTCACGTGGATAACAGGGAGTGGGGTACGGGGGTTACCGTGTTTATTCCCGATGAACCCTGTACCTGTGCGCTTCACGTTCACGGATTCGCCCCGGGAACGCGACAGGTGGATTCTCTTTCTCCAGACCATATTGTAGATCGGGTTGATGCTGTTCTTTTCTGCGGGGGCAGCGCTTACGGCCTTGATGCTGCCTCCGGGGCCATGGAATATTTCAGAGAAATGGGACGAGGCATGGTTTTTGGAAACTTTACGGTGCCCATAGTACCTACAGCTGTCATTTTCGACCTCTTTTTTAAAGAACCACATCCTCCAACGCCGGAGATGGTAAAAAAGGCGTGCCAGATAGCGGATTATGAAGTGGAGTGCGGGAGTGTAGGAGTGGGGTGTGGTGCGACTGTGGGTAAGGTGCTTACTGTAAGATACGGAACCAAAGGAGGTTTTGGAGCAGCACAGCACCGTATCGGTGATGCCGAAATTAACGTTTTTATCGTGCTTAACGCGTTTGGAGACATACTGCATCCGGAGACGGGCTCCGTTATCGCAGGTGCTCGAAAGCCCGATGATGAAAGTCAGTTTCTCAACACGGAGAAATTCCTGTGTGAAGGTGGAAAACCTTACGTGTACCCTGGAGAAAACACCACCCTTGTATTAATTCACGTTCACGGAAGTATGGATAGAGAGAATCTCAGACGGGTTGCTGTGGCCGGGGGGGCAGCACTTGCACGGTTTATCTCCCCATCTCCCAGCATGTTTGACGGTGACGCAGTATTCGCCATATCCACAGGTACTGTGCCTGTTGATGCGACGGCTGCGGCTTCTGTGGTAAGGCGACTTGTGCCTGCTGCGGGGATTTCCGCAGTGCAGTCAGCTGATGGCATGGGTTTTTTACCGGCCTGGAGCGACCTGAAACAATTCCAAAGGAGTGGATGAATGAGTGTTGTAGAACGGATTGAGGTTTTGAAATCCTTACTTAAAGATAACCATGAAGAAGTGAGAAGGGCCGCCAAGGAGGCGCTTGAAAAAATCGAAGCCCGGGAAAAACTCAAGGAACTGGAAAAAATTATTACCAGCGGAGAAAAACATGACAAAATGCGCGCCATTTTTGCACTTACTGAATACAAAGGTGAAGAAGCTGTCCCGCTTCTCGCATTGGCCCTTACAGATGATGACCCTGATGTGAGGGTTGCCGCGGTAAAGGGGCTCGGAGAGATTGCCGATCCCAGGACATATGATGAGGTAATAGAGATGCTCAAGGACCTCGATTTGAACGTTCGTGTTGAGGCTATCCGCGCGCTTGGCCGATTTAAAAATCGTGAAGCTCTCAAAATGATTCTTCCATTTCTCAAGGTTAAAAACAAACACGTACTGCTGGCAGCGGTAGAGGCCATTGGTGAGCTGGGTGACCCACTCACGGAAAAGCCCTTGCTTTTGATGATCCGGCACAAGGATCCCGATATCAGGGCGGCAGCGGCAAGGGCTCTGGGCAACCTTCTTCCCGACTAACCTCCGGGGTCTGGTCTCAACATTGGACATTCGGGGTGTTTGCTGCAGTAACGTAAGAGTTTCTTTGGAAAGCATGTGCTGTAAACGGGCAAGGTGAAATCTCTGGTTGACATAGGAGCTGTGTCGAATTATGGTGAAAGAGATAAAAAAAGGAGGAACAGAAATGATTAAGAGAGTTCTGATTGCAGTATTGCTTGCAGGGATGGTTCCGGGGATTGCTTCCAGTGGTGAACCATCCAGAGTTGTGGGTAGTTTTGTAAAAACCTTTCAGGCACGCAACCTCAACAGTGCAGAGAAATTCCTGTCCAAGCTGGACTACGACTACCTGAAGCAGCTTAATGCACGATTTCAGGCCGCGTACCAGCGCATGGGCATGCAACACCAGCCGTTTACAATGAAAGATCTGCTCGAACGTTCGTGGAGAGCCATTAACGATCCGGAACAAAAGAGGAAAACACTTGAACGTATGAAGACTGTTTTTGATAAGCACCCAGCTAATCTGCAGAATGCAGAAGAGTTGAAAAGGAAGGTTGAGGTTTTGCTAAAAATTGCCCCTGACTCGGTTTACATCCCCTTTTCAGGAAAGGTGATTAAAGAAGAAGTTGCCGGCTCTTACGCTGTAGTTGTGGGGGACGCTTACATAGAGTATCCATCAAAAGTTTTGAAAGAAGCAAAAAGATTCTATGGCGAAATGAATAAAAACGTTAACAAAGAAAGGGGTAAATATATACGCTGGGAAAAGAACCGCTATCACTTTCCCGTGGTTTTTTATCTGGTGAAGGAAGGTCCTCAATGGAAGGTTGTGTATTTCAACAGGGCTGCATTTCCAAGAGACAAATTTCAAAAACTCCTTGATGTATTTGAACCTCAGCGTACCGGTCCGTCTGCTGCTCACTCCCCCATGAAATAGTACACGATTTTTGCATTGGCATTAGATGTGCTTGAACCTTAAATCATCCGGGTAATAAAGCGAATGCCTTTTAAAATAAATTGAGCTGCTGATTTTCTTTTTTTATCAAACGTTTTCGTGGCGAGTCTTTGCTCAGGGATACGAGAGATGAAGGAAGATTTCGAATAAGAGATGAAATTCGCATTTCTCTTGATTTTCCTTGCCATTTACGTTTTTTTGCATGGCACAGGAAAACTCTTTCCTTTGCACGTGTGATGCCCACATACAGGAGCCGCTTCTCTTCTTCCAGGTTGATTGCTTTTCCTCCCCAGATAAGAGGTAAAATCCCTTCTTCACAACCAATGATGAATACCACGCGCCATTCCAGACCTTTGGCACTGTGAAGTGTAAGAAGTGATACCCGGTCAGCACGGGTATCAAGGGTATCGTCTTCTGTCATGAGATACAGGGTGGTGAGAAATGTCTGAAGGTCCCCTCCGGATGCGATAAGTGCAGGTTTGAGAATTTCGAAGATGCTCTCTGCAGTGAGGTGGGAGTGGTTGCTCTTAGCGACTTCTTCCACCGCACTGCGCACGATATCTTCGAGAGACGCGGAAGGATTGGAATTTTTAACCGCATCTACAACGTGGTGAATTTCGGGGCGGGCCATCAGAGGTTCGTTTGAGCGTTTTTGAAAGGGTATGCCTGCCCGACGCATGGCTTCTTCTACTTCTTGTGCAATTGCTTCGGTACGGTACAAAACAGCAAAATCCGCGAAGGAAAATTCTCCACCAGCGAGACCATCGGAAAGCTGGCTGTCTATTGCATGAAATGAGCTACCTCCTACAAGACGTTCTATGGTTTTTACAACAAAGAATGCTTCAGAAGAAGCAGAAGGGGCTGCGTGTATTACCACTTTCGGCTCTATTGATTCTTCTTTTTCGTGTGTGATTGTTTCAGCTGGGTTGAGGACGTGTTTTGCAGTATTTGTAATAAATGAACTGGAGCGATAATTGCGTTCCAATCTGAAAATTTTTGCCGACGGAAAATCCTGCTGAAAGCGAAAGAAAAATGACGTGTCTGCACCCCTGAAAGAATATATGGCCTGGTCCGGGTCTCCAATCACACAGATGTTGTCTCCAGGTGGTACCATATATTTAATGAGTTGATACTGTAAAAAGTCTATATCCTGGTACTCGTCCACACTAACGTATGCAAATCGGGACTGCCACAACTTGCGAAGTTCAGGAAATTTCTCAAGAAGATCAACGGGTAAACGGATAAGATCATCGGTGTCAACCGCGTTTATGGAAGATAGGAGTTTTGAATAGGTCTCGAAAATTGTTTTTGTATCACTGTCTGGAGGCTCCTGCCGGGTTCGCTTGGCAAATGATATTTTTTTCAGTACCTGCAAGGCTTTTCTTTCCGATATGTTGAGATGTTTGGAAAGGAGTCCCACTTTTTCCCATTCGCTGAGGATTTTGAAGTCGGGTTGCAGGTCCGCTTCCCTCGCGTGTTCGCGCAAAATCGAGAGTCCCAGTGAATGAAACGTGTGGACTGCGACATCCTTACCGCGCTCTCCCAGTAACTGTGCAAGTCGCTCTCTCATTTCCTCTGCAGCCCGACGCGTAAAAGTAACAGCCAGGCATGCCTGTGGTTTCACATTCAGTCTGAGGATAATATGAGCAATTCGATGAGTAAGCGTGCGTGTTTTCCCTGAACCCGGGCCAGCGATGATAAGCACAGGTCCCTGTGTGCACTCGGCTGCTTCTCGCTGGGTTGTGTCCAGCGGATCCAAAGGATCTCCGGTTTCGGGTGCTGAATCCATTTCCCGAAGCGTGTGTGACTTTGCCGGAGGAATCAGCAGTGGCAGGGCAAGGGCAGGCTCTTCCTGCTGTCCGCCGGCTTCTTCTGCTCTGCGGGAGGACTCAGGGAAAGAGAACAAAAGCCCCCCTGACCTGAGTTTTTTTAACTCTTCATCCGAGAAGAGCCTTATTAGCCCATACTCACCATCGTATCCACCTTCGCGAATAACCTTTCCTTTTCTCAAACGTGAAATGGCTTCAGCAACTGTCGGGGATGACGCCCGTGCAATTTCCTGTAGGGGTGCTTTTTCGAGAATGTAGAGTTCCGGTCCCACTTCACGAACCAGGCGGGAGTAAACCCTCTGGACCGTACGCGTTCGTGGACCTGTTCCGTAAATTTCCGAGAGTATCTCAGCGAGAGGAACAAGGCTGTGAACTTCACCTGCTGTTTTCGGAGGTAGCGGTTCCGCCCTGTCCGCCAATTCCTCAACACGGTACATGACTCCGAGGGTGAGAGGCTTCCCGCATTTTGGACAAATTCCTCCAAGGCGTCGTGACTCTCGTGGCTCTAAACGCATGCCGCACTTCCGGTGGCCGTCAAGGTGGTACTTGCCCTCCTCAGGGAAGAATTCGACAGTGCCGACGTATCCTTTACCCTCTTTGAGGGCTTCACGAATAGAAGAATAATTTGCAGGACAGTTGAATATACATGCTTCGCGTCCGAGCCGGTCCAGCGAATGTGCGTCCGAACTTGAGACCAGACGGAATTTATCAAGTGAAGAGACACGCCAGTTCATGTAAGGATCGGAGGAAAGCCCTGTTTCTACCGCCAGGATGTAAGATGCAAGGTCTTCATAACACTCCTCAATGGAATCGAATCCGGAACGTGATCCCAGCACAGCAAACCACGGCGTCCAGATGTGTGCAGGAATGAGCATTGCCTGTTCGCTGCATTCCAGAAGTATCTCCAGCAAATGCCGTGAATCAAGTCCGAGTATGGGACGGCCATCGGATGCAATATTACCGATACGTGAAAGTTTTTCAGTGAAACGCTCCGCTGCAGTCATATCAGGGACACATATCAGGTGATGCACTTTGCGCGTACGTTTTCCTTTTTTGTAAATGGTTGATATTTCAACCGTGAGCATGAAAAGTACTTCTACCGGTGGAAGTCTTTTGCCTTCGAATTCATCTTCAGGTACGGGTGGAACTTTCAGTTTAAAAAGTCCTTCTTCTGCTTCACGGAGTTTTTCCCTGATTTCCTTCCACCATTCTGGATGGGTAAAATCACCGGTACCTATCACTTTTAAGCCTTTAATCGCACCCCACAGAGCCAGATTTTCGAGTGTAATGGCCCTGCTGGTACCGCGAGAGAACCGCGAGTGTATATGGAGGTCTGCATAAAACATGGTGATAATCGCCATAAGTTTACTCCAGCAGGCCCTTTGACAAAAGAAGATTGAGGAGTATGCTTTTAGAAAAGTGAGTCGTGGTGCCTAAATGCGTTGATTTAAGAGCCCTGTTCCATATATCTTATGCGCCAGAGATAGCAAGGAGGTGCTTCGTGAAACTGGGCGTGCTCGGACTTGGTACTGTTGGCAGCGCTGTTGTGAGGTACGTACTTGAGGAAGGACACGAAAGGATTGTCATCAAGAAAATAGCTGTACGTGATGTGCGGAAGAAACGAGCTGTAAAAGTCAGTCGAAGGCTTCTCACAGGGAACTTCCGTGAAATTTTAAAAGATCCGGAGATTGATACTGTCGTGGAGCTCACCGGTGACGAAAAGGTTGCCATTGAAACAGCGAGAGAATGTTTGAAAAGAGGTAAGCATTTCATCACGGCAACGAAACGCATTATCAGTGACATGGGCGGCGAGTTGTTTCGGGAAGCACGCAAAAAACAGCTGTACATCGGTTACAGAGCAACAATTGTGGGGTTGTTTCCCATACTCAGTTTCATCCAGTTTGCCATGTCCTCCGGAAAGAGGATTAAGAAGGTCACGGCTGTACTCAACGGGACGTGTAATTTTGTACTTGATGAGATGGAGAGAAGTGGCCGGTCTTATGCAGAGGTAATAAAGGATGCTGTGGAGAGAGGATTTGCGGAGCCTGATCCCACGGCGGATGTGAGTGGTTATGATTCAGCATTGAAGTTGAAGATTATTTTAAGGCTGCTTTTTGGGAATCATACTGCTGATGGTATACGGTTGCGTCAAGGTGTTCGTAAGAAGGGCAGGGCACTTTTTTATTCGGGGATTGATGCATTAACGCTTGAAGATGTACGTTTCGCCAGCGAAATGGGCTACAGGATGAAACTTCTTGGAATGATTTTCGCGACGGAGAAGGGTTATGCAGTATGTGTTGAGCCGGCATTGGTCGCTCAGGATACTATTCTTGCGTCGCTACGAGGCCCGGAAAATGGTGTCGAAATGCTCGATGATAAAGGTGAGGTTTCAGGCTGGTTTGGCCATGGAGCAGGGGCCGAAGCGACGCGCATTGCCGTAATGCAGGATATAGAAAGCATTCTCAGCGGGTATGCAACGCTTTTCCCTCAGGATAACGGTGAAGATGTAAAAATTGCTTCTTATGAAGACATTTACACCCGGTATTTCATTAAACTTTATGCTATGGATAAACCGGGTGTCTTGGCTAAAATAGCCGGGGTACTGGGACGCAATAACATTAACATTGCGTCCGTAATGCAAAAGGAATCGGCGGTTAAGGGGCGTGAATTCGTACCCCTGGTCATTACAACCTATCACATAGATGCAGCGAGCGTTTATCACGCTGTCAGTATTTTGAAAAGAATGAATATAGTAGACAGCAGGAAACTTTCCTGTTACAGAATAATTGACCAGGTATAAGCGAGGGGATGAAACATGGATGACGGTGGTTGTTCGGGTGGATGGCCTGGAGTTATCAGAAAATACCGTAAATTTTTACCCGAACTTCCCGATGAACATGTAGTTACTCTTCTGGAAGGAAACACCCCTCTTATCCGTGCGTATAACCTGGAAAAGGAACTGGGTGGAGATATCAGCATTTATCTCAAATACGAAGGTTTGAATCCCACGGCTTCTTTTAAAGATCGCGGGATGACCCTTGCTGTTTCCATTGCCAGGGCGAGGGGGTCTCAGGCTGTTGTCTGTGCTTCTACAGGAAACACCTCTGCATCTGCGGCGGCGTATGCTGCGCGGGCAGGCATGAAAGCGTATGTGCTGGTACCAAAGGGAAAAATTGCTCTTGGAAAATTAATTCAGGCTTTGATGCATGGTGCAAGGGTTCTCGGCATAGAAGGGAATTTTGACGATGCACTCCGTATTGTCCGGGAAATTGCGGACAAGAGAGGCCTGACCATTGTTAACTCCATTAACCCCTTTCGTCTTGAGGGACAGAAAACAGCGGCCTTTGAAGTATGTGATGTTCTGGGGCGGGCTCCTGATTTTCACGCGTTGCCTGTCGGCAATGCAGGTAATATTTCTGCATACTGGAACGGTTACAAGGTTTACCGTGAACATGGAATAATAGAAAACCTACCGAAAATGTTAGGTTTTCAAGCAGAAGGTGCTGCCCCCATTGTCAGGGGAGAGGTTGTGGAATCTCCGGAAACAGTAGCCTCGGCCATTCGTATCGGCAACCCTGCAAACTGGGAAAAGGCTGTGAAGGCGAGGGACGAGTCGGGAGGGCTTATAGAAATTGTGACTGATAAAGAAATTTTAACCGCGTACAAGTTGCTCGCATCCAGGGAAGGGATTTTTTGTGAACCAGCGAGTGCAGCAGGGGTGGCCGGAGTGTTCAAACTTCACCGAAAGGGTTTTTTTGAAAAAGGTGCACTGGTTGTGTGTACGCTTACCGGCCACGGTCTCAAGGACCCCGATGCTCCCAATCTCGTGTGTGAACTCCCCCCAACGGTAAAAGCTGATCCTGTGGCAGTTCTTGGCGCCCTTGACGCATGAGATATTGTATTATCCAGGCAGACGGCATGGCTGATGAGCCATTGCCTGAACTGGGAGGGCGCACCCCTCTTGAAGCTGCACACACTCCGTACATGAACGAGCTGGCCGCACGGGGTGTGGTTGGTACTTTCAATCCCATTCCGTCCGGTATGGATTCGGGTTCGGATGTGGGCACCCTTTCCGTTCTGGGATATGACCCTGCAAAATACTACACTGGAAGGGCTCCGATAGAGGCAGCTGGCCTGGGCCTGCACCTGGAAAGGGACGATGTTGCATATCGTATGAATCTGGTGACTGTTGAAGGAGATGTGCTTAACGGCGTGATGAAGGATTATTCTGCGGGTCATATTTCGCCGGAGGCGGCAGCCACCATCGTGGCCGCGATAAAAGTAAATTTTGAAACTTCTGAAATTCGCTTTTTCAAAGGGCTCAGTTACCGTCATATTATGGTATGGAGGAACGGCCCTTTGAATATAACGACAACGCCTCCTCACGATATTACTGATAGGTCGACGCAGGAACACTTACCACGGGGTAATGGTGCTGAGGAGTTGTGTACACTGATGGCGGAAGTATCCTTTTTTGTCAGGGAGTTTGTGTCGAGGCATTGTCATGGTGATGTGAAGGCAAATGCTGTATGGTTCTGGGGGCAGGGCAGAGCAGCGGTTCTGCCACCTGTCTCCCGGGTTTTCGGCGGTCGTGGAGCCATTATTGCTGCCGTGGATCTGGTCAAAGGAATAGGCGCTCTGGCAGGCATGGATCACGTGAAAGTGCGGGGAGCTACCGGTGACGTGGATACCAACTATTCAGGTAAGGGTAAGGCTGCTGTTGAGGTGCTTGAGGGTGGATATACCCTTTGTATGGTTCACGTAGAAGCTCCGGATGAGGCTGGTCACAGGGGAGATCCATACCTCAAAAAAGAAACCATCGAGCTGATCGATGCTGAAGTTGTAGCTCCTGTGCTCAGACTTGCACACGAAAAAAAGGATATCGTTGTGCTTGTTACCTGTGACCACAGAACTCCGTGCAGGATTCGTACACATGCAACAGGTGATGTTCCGTTTGTGCTTTATCATCCGGCTCGGAGAATTTCAGCTCAAACCTCCATAAATTTTTGTGAAAAGAGCTGCCGGAAAGGCGTTCATTTTTCAAGTGGTGAAGAACTCATCAATTATGTGATCGACAGAAAGGTGAGGTGAATCTTGTCTCTTATGGTAAAGATATGCGGCATAACCCGATCCGAGGATGCACGTTTTGCTGTGGAGGTGGGTGCTGACGTGGTTGGAATTGTTTTTTATCCAGGGAGCCCGAGGTACGTGAAGACGAGTGATGCCGTAAATATCGTTGCAGCAGCACATGATGCTGGTGGAAAGGTTGCGGGTGTTTTTGTGAATGAAAAACCACGAGATGTTGACTACATGTGTCGGAAATTAAAGCTTGACCTCGTTCAACTGCACGGGCACGAAAGTCCTGTAGATTATAAAAATTTAGGAGTACCGATTATCAAAGCAATCCACGTAAAAGAGGCTCTACCGATCGATCGGATCGAGGAATGGACAGGAAAGGCATTTCTTTTCTTGTTCGAAGGTGCATCCTCGACATACGGCGGTGCAGGTGCATCGTTTGATTTTACAATGCTCAGCAGCCTAAGACTCTCAACACCCTTTCTCATCGCTGGTGGACTAACCCCGGCGAATGTGGGCGATGTGGTGAGGGCGGTGAGACCGTATGGTGTCGATGTATCATCAGGTGTAGAGAGCGGTAACCCTGGTGTAAAAGACCACGAAAAAATAAAATCTTTCATCCTGCATGCGAGGGGAGCTCTTGATTAAATCCAGCAGACGCAAACTACGAGAGCTTGCTTTTAAAATGCTCTATCGCATGGAAATGACAGGCGAACTTATTCAGTCTATTATGCGTGACCTTGAAGAGGAAATAAGGAGTGTTCCAGATGCAGAGGCGGTATATGCAAAAAAGGTAATTAAAGGAGTATACGAGAAAAAAAACGAGCTTGACGAAATGATCAATAGGTGTCTTATACGATGGAGACCTGAAAGGGTCAATCTTATCGAAAGGTGCATATTGCGGCTGGCAGCGTATGAAATTAAGTACATGCCGGATATTTCACCGGCTGTAGCTATTAACGAAGCTGTGGAACTGGCCAAAAGATACGGAGATGAAAAATCTCCTATTTTCGTAAACGGTGTCCTCGATGCAGTGCGGAAGGAACTTGGGTGCGAGGAAGAAAGAAAATGACCGAGTTTCCTGAACAGAAGCGATGTGCATGTGTGATTATGCCAGTGGATAAAAGTGGAATCCCTGTTGGCTCTCATGCACGCCGTCTTGATTGGGCCAGTGGCTTTTCCATTTCTTCATGTCTTAAGTCTTCTAAAAAATGGACGGTGACCATGGTTGCACTTGGAAAGGGCACTGCTGCACCTCGAATTGTATGTCTTTGTACGGATGAAGGTGACTACATGCAAAAGGCTGCAGAGGTTATATCAATGCTCAACATATCGCCGGTTGTTGTCATTCTCCCTCCTGGAGTCTCTGACCAGGAAAGTGATCAAATGCCTCCTGATATCAATAACATCGAGGTTATCTTCCTGCATCAGGTGTAACTTTCCTGTTTTGCAGTGATATAAATTGCACCCCGGTGACTTCCATGATATTTTTATATTTTACTTTTATCTAATAGTAGCTGATGAGACGCAGACAGATCACCGCCGTTTTAACCGTACTGTTGGGAACTTTTTTCTCACCGGGATTTCCGCCGGGGTGTTATATCTTTACTTTAGTCAGAATATTGAACGCTACTGCTGGAGCCGGCCCCATATACAGAAACTGGTCTCTCCTGCCGAGAAACCACTCGCAGAAGAACATCTCAAAATTCCTTTTTCGGAAGATGGTTCCTATCTTACCAAAACGCTATCCCTGATTTTTGGAGGGAGTGCAAATGCTGATACTCTGAAACCTGAAGAGCGGGTGATTGAGATTCTCAAATATGTCTCCAGTGTTATTCGACCCGGGAAGCCAGGCGGCAGTGGTACAGATGCTCTTAAAAACCGCCTGGGCGCATGTGACAGCATGGCCAAAGCACTGATAGCACTGGTACGCAAAAGCGGCATACCTGCCCGGTTTGTCACAATGGCCAATTTGAAGGTAATGGGGTCCCATACGGGGGTAGAAGTATTTTATGAAAATAACTGGCATTTTTTGACCCAACCTTCGGAGTATTCTTCTATTCCAGAAAAACATACGATGGTAAAGGATACATACCTTCATTCCAACAGATACTTGAACGTCCCGAAGCATACTACATGTTTAAAGTAGTTGACCAACCGTGGCAGGGCACGTATACCCGCAAAGCGAGACAATTTCCTGTGACACCCGTGGAGAGTGAGTACCTTAAAGACAGGTACAAAGTCGGACTCCCTGAAATGTACATGTTGAATGTTCGGGCAGCTTTTCCGGTGAGAGAGGGTTGGCATATGATAGCCTCATTTCCAGTGGTGGTGGATTTGCGAGATTCTGAAAGTGTTCAGCTCGGGCAAATAGATGGCTCCAGTGCTGAGTTGGTTACATTCAAACAGAGATTTACCGGTAATGGTCGCCTTTCAACCAATGCCTTTCACACGTGGTTTGTTCACCTGCCGTCCTCTCCGGTTAATCTCCTCGTGGAATACATAAGCACCCGCAAAAATGCTTCGTCACTGAACCTTGTCCCTTTGATAGGGGTGAGGCTTACACGAGCAGAGAAAGAGAAAAACATTCAGCGTTTCTTTCTGAGTGCTGGAGAACAGGAAATCGTTTTTGCCGTGTTCAGTCCCGGGGTACCGTGGCCTGTGGATTCCCTGAAAATTTCTATCATTTTTCCATGAACTGTATATCATCACCTTATTACGGTGACGGTAGCGGGACAGAAATTAAAGAAAAAAGACTTTTCATTATACAGCTTGTCCAGTTTAAAATTCTTATATGGCGATTCTGAACATTAAAGTATTTCCCGATCCTGTTTTAAGGAAGGAAGCCGCTGGTGTAGATGTATTTGACGAAGAGCTGAAAGAGCTCGTTGAGGATATGAAAGAAACTATGTACGCTCGTTCTGGTATAGGCCTGGCTGCCCCGCAGGTAGGTGTACTTAAACGGGTGATTGTCGTTGATGTAGAGCAGGTGGATGGGGAACCCTCTCCCATTGTGCTCGTAAATCCCGAAATACAGGAAGCAAAAGGCTGGATTGAGCTGGAAGAGGGGTGTTTGAGTGTGCCGGGTATCCGGGAGAAGGTGAAAAGGCGCCGTTTTGTGCACGTGAAAGCGTGGACAGAACATGGAGAGCCCGTTGAGATAAAAGGAGAGGGTCTTCTCGCGGTGGTCCTCCAGCATGAGATAGACCACCTTGATGGTATTCTTTTTATAGATCGCCTTTCTCCTGCCAAAAAGAAACTTGTCAAAGCTGTGCTGACACAGGGCTGAACGGTAAAAAACACTCCTGAAGTCAAGTAATAGCAAATCTTTTTTAAGAGATTGGGTCAACAAGCTTTTGTAATCTGTTAATCTTTCAAGTTTTTCTACCTTGACATCCGGTTTTTTACCTGGGACAATTAACAAAATGAGTATTGAAAAGAAAATAGCCCGGCTTGAAGAGGTGTCTCAGCAGGTCCTGCACTTTATACGCGAGTTAAAAGAAAGGGAAAGCCGGTTGCTTCAACGAGTGCAGGCACTCGAAGAAATAATGAAGCAGGATGTAAAAGTTCAGAAGGAAGTGCTGCAGATATTGAAAGAAATTGTCACAGAGGTCAAGGACCTGGAAGATGAACTCAACGGAAGAAAAAAGAGTTAAACAGGTCAAAATTCTCGGTCAGGAACTCAGGGTTGCTACTGATCTGGATGATGAAGGTTTTGAATATATCACTTCTCTCGTGGGCGAGATAGCCCAGCGGATAAAGGGAAAGTTCCCGGACGCACGCGTTGTGGAAGTAATGATTCTTGCAGCCCTTGAAATAGCGGAAAGGCTTTACAGGCTGCAACGTGGCGATTCTCAGGATGAAAAAGGGTCCATTGACATGCGCCTGGAGAGGATAATAGAATGCTTAGACAGGGAAATAAAAAATGGACAGGAAAGGGA
>JAJRZV010000073.1 GCA_024275095.1 bacterium
GAAGATGCAACTCTTTACTTTCACTTTCGGCAGGGCGGGGCACCTTTCAAAAAAGAAAAAGTTCGAACGCTTCCATTACTGCGCTCCGGTGATGTCGTTTCTTTTAGCGCGCTTGATATACCGGACAATAAAGGCGGCCTCGCAGATTTATCGCTCAGGTATGACGTGTTTGTTTCCCTGGAGAAGGACAATGTCGCAATATGCCGATCTCGAAAATTAACATCCTTACAGATGGTAAAAACCCGTTTGTTGCCATACATAAGATGGTTCTTTTTGCCGTGCCGGTTTGACATGTTCTACGGGGTACTCAGGTATTCCAAAGATATGAATAAAAGGCAGGAAGGTTTTGAGCCTTTGCGCGGTGTTACTGCACCTATAGATAAACTTCTGGAGGGTCCTGTTGATGAACTTTTGAAACTTCCTCTCCTCCACGATCCGGGGAAGTCCAAAGCTGGTGAAGAATTTCGCCTTTTCTGCGTGGAAAACAAATTGTACATGGTGAGGTATTCCCGGACAGATAAAACTTTCGACCTTCTAAACTGGAATGCCCGGAACAAGAAATTCGATGCAGCAGGAATAAATTTGCAGTTCATGCCGTTCCGTATCTTCAGGTACGATTACGACGGGGACGGTACAGCTGAAACCGCGGCAATGATGCTTTCGGGTAGTCCTTCACAAAAATCAAAATTCAGGGTGGCCGTTTCGTTGATAGAGGATGGGAAGGTTGTGAGGAAGATTTCCTTTCCCGGGGGGATATCTGCCGGGCGGTCGGTGGATACGTGTGGAGATTTACTGGTCGTGGGAGCCCCTGGAGGCGATAAGGTTTACCTGATAAGGAAAGGTCGTGTTGAACGTATCATCACTTCAGAGAAGAAAGGCATTGCATTTGGCGCATCGGTGGCGTGTGTGAATTACGGGGGTGAAGAAAAGATTTTTGTGGGTGCTCCTGAAGCCGAGAAACACAGCGGTGTGCTTTATGTTTATACGTCCGAGGGTTCGCTCGTGAAGAAATATCCCGGTTACAGCGGGTCGAAGTTGGGTGCATCCATGCTCAAAATTTCTTCGGCTCTCAGTCCCACCGGCTGGCTTGTATTTGCGGGAGCTCCCGGTTTTTCCGGGGGGCACGGAAAAATCGAATTTACCGACGGAAAAACACCGCCCCGGACACTGCTTAACGGACTGAAAAAATTTGTCGTTGGTGAACAGCTTGCACCGGCGGATTTTAACGGTGACGGATTCCCAGAGTTGACCTCTCTCTGGAAAGCCCATGTCCTCGTAATATACCTCAAGTAGTTGCTTATCAAAAAGCAGCCTGCAGCCTTCCCACTACTGCGTTGATTGAACCGTAGTTATCCATATCCGCATATACATAATTGATTGAAACCCTGAGGTACTCGTTCATGTACCAGTTCAGCCCCAGAGTCATGCTTCTCGCTTCCCCACCGTTGATATCACCTGCGTCAAGATATGCAAATCTTACGCCCAGCTCCCATGCGCCGCAGCCACCGTTACCTGCGGGATTTACAGGCTTAAAGCCTTTAAGCTTTCCAGCCCCCTCCTTGTAATTCCGCATTTCTCCGGTAATCATCCATGTGGCGTAGGAGTAGAAGCCATAAATTTTGTAAAATTCACCACCAGCTTCTGCAAATACAACGACACCTTCTGCCTGGAGCGAGACAGGTCCCCACAGAAGAGCCAGTTCTGTATTGCTCAGGTGGACGTTCGTGACACCGGAGGTCAGCATTCCTGCGTAGTCCAGGTCAAATTTCGGTGCCATGTGAATTTCGGGTCTGACGGTTATGCTGTATTTTTCTTCTGCAGGTTTCCTGTAACTGTACGCTGCACCGAGGTGAAGAAGAAAATTTCTTTGCGAGACCTTGAGAGGCACTCCGGCAATCCTGGCAGTAAATGAATACCCCTGCGTTGTTGCATTGCCTGTGCTATCTGCGTCTAAATAAGCACCGCCTGTAACAAGCAATCGCCTGTGTAAAAATGCACGCTTTACGGTAAGCCCGGTGTTTCGTGAGGGTGAGAATTTACTCGTTAAAGCACGCTCAACAAATGTGATGTATTTGCTACTCGTGAGTTCTTCAAGACTGAAAGGTTCTTTTTGATGCCCGATCGTTAATGTCCCGAGCAGGGGGGTGTGCTTGAAAGTCACATACATGTCCTTTACATGCACTTTACTCCCGGCAAAATCATACTGCGCTTTGAATCCTGCAAATCCGTACAAAAGTCCTTTCAGGTAAATTCGGATGCGCCTGAATTCCGTACCGCTTTCAACATTTGTGGATGCTTTCATTAAATTGTCGGGGCGCAGGTACGCCCAATCGTTTTGTATGCGCCCACCCACCGAGAATTTGAATTTACCGGTATTATCAAAAACGTGAAGTCCACCTTTGAGTTTGACTTCTGCAGCTTTTGAGGACGCATTCAAGCCGAGCATTAACATGCTCACTGTACATGTTGCGGCAAACATACGGTGTATTTTTTTCATCTCGCCCCTCCTCTTGGTGTCTGTCATGGGGATATTATCGGGGTTGAATATTAAGGTATTGTTAGGTATCGATGAAATATTTTTTAAATTTCCGGTGTGTTTTCTCGTGTCGAAAGACCTTTGGAGTGGAACATGTAAGTGATGGAAAGTTCATCTGATCACAGGTTTCCAGATCTGAATAATCCCTGGAATATATTTTGTTTGCCTCAAAGAGGTAAACAAAATATATTGCCCCGCTCAAACCGAAAAGCTTTTTAGGTGAGACTTCAGGCGGAGGATTGATAGCTTTCCGGGCGAAGATAGAAAAATATCAAGTAAATTTAATCAACAAGAAAATCACGGATAAAATAAAAACAGTTTCAAGGGAGGAAGTGAGCCCCGGGCAGGAGAGCAGAGATGCCGCTGGAGCAGAAACTTGAGATCGTGCTTGCGGTACTCAAGGGCAAGCTGCCGGTGGAAGAGGCGGGCTGGAGGTGTTCAGTATCACCTGGAACGGTCAGCAGGTGACATTGTAAGTGGCGCAGGCCCCACCGGGCATCAGGACTGAGAACACCGGCAGAGGTTTATCTGAATAAATCTTTTCACGAGATCAGGAATTGAGCTTTGACTAAATGTGACGGGATATAAAATATCCATCCAGGAGATGCACGCATGAGAAGAAACTCTCTCATATTTTTCAGGGAAGATGTTTTGCTTTTTGGTGGGCCAACGCATGTTGCAGGGAAGGTATTACAGGCAGTGAGAGTGAAAATACCGTCATTTGAAAAGTAACAGCCTGTAATGAAATAAAAACTTTTACAAACATAGTGGCAACACCCGAGATGTATCTGTAATATGTTGATTTTTAATGATTTTTTAAATGCAACTGTAGAAGATGGGTCTTATAATATTATATAATTAATGGTTATGTTGTGTGTTTTATTCATTTTTTTTACTTCCCTGGAGCGGTTTTTTGAGATTTTAGCTCCGCTTCGGGGAGGGGGACAGGGAAAGGGTGTAAGTTGGGCGTACCTCTCGGTTACCTGCTGGTCGTTTTTTTGGAGATGCCGTATTCTTTCATGCGTAGTTCCAGCACCCGCCGGGTGGTTCCGAGGAGTTTGGCCAGCTCTTCATTAGATAGATGCGGGTATCTGAGCACGGCTTCACGAATAAGCTTTTCTTCGAGAAGCCTGAATTTCTGTTTCAGTTTCTGATAGGCGTTGGAGAAGTCACCTGTGGCGAAGCCAAGGGTTTCTTCACGTTGAATACCGGTGAAACGCAGGTGCTCTTTTTCAATCTGGTTACCCTCAGCCATCAGGTAAGCATTTTCTATGATGTTTTCAAGTTCGCGCACATTTCCGGGATAGTCATATTCCATGAGAGCCCTGAAGGCTTCCCGTGACAGGTGCTTGCGAGGCACGCGCAATTGGCGACTCTTGCGAATAAGAAGGTGTTCGATTAAATACGGGATGTCCTCCCTCCGATCCCTCAATGGTGGGATGTGGATGTGGAAAACATTGATGCGAAAGAACAGGTCCTCGCGAAAGCGACCTTCTTTCACCTCCTGCTCGAGATTTTTGTTCGTGGCGCATACGATGCGCACATCGGCTGGCTCGGATTCCGTGCCTCCGAGGGGAAAAACTTCTTTGGTTTCTACCACCCGCAGTAATTTTGATTGAACCTCAAGCGGCAGTTCTCCAATTTCATCGAGAAAGAGTGTGCCGCCGTCAGCCTGGCGGAACAGTCCTATACGCGATTTATAAGCTCCGGTAAAGGCTCCCTTTTTGTATCCAAAGAGTTCGCTTTCAAGGAGCGTTGTCGGAAGGGCGGCGCAGTTGAGGGATACGAACGGCCGCAGGCGCCTTTCACTGCCTGCGTGAATGGCCTGGGCGGCGAGCTCTTTGCCGGTTCCGCTCTCCCCGGTAATGAGCACGTTGGAGTCAGCACGCGAAGCCACATTTATGAGTTGAATGACTTTTTTAATTTGAGATGAGCGTCCTATAATCATCGGAGATGAGGTGTATCCTCCGGGCTCGCAGGCCGATGAATCCTCGAGCGCCTTTTTCTTCATGCGCGCGTCCAGTGCTTTGTCCAGGCACGTGAGCAACTCTTCCATTTCGAAGGGTTTTACCAGGTAATCGAACGCGCCGCTTTTGACCGCTTCAACAGCAGATTTTACTGTTGAGTATGCCGTCATGATGATTACTTCCATGTCAGGATTGAGCTTTTTCAACTCTTTGAGTACGCTGATACCATCGCGCCCGGGCATGGAGAGGTCCACAAGCGCGAGGTCTATGGTCAGGTCAGCTTTTTCAAGGGCTTCCTCCCCGCTGAGTGATGCAATTACGTCGTATCCCCTTTCCTCACGCAGGACGATTTCCAGCGATGCCACCATGTTGGGCTCGTCGTCAACCACAAGTACTCTGGGTTTGCCGTCAAACATGCTGTCTCACAGGTAATGTAATGGTAAAAACCGTTCCCCGTGGCTTGTTGTCCTCCACGGTGATAAAACCCCTGTGTGCGTCCACCACATTTTTGACGATGCACAGCCCCAGGCCCGTTCCCTTTTTCTTCGTAGTGGTGAAAGGGGTGAAGAGCCTGGGCCTGATCTCCGGAGGAATACCGGACCCCGTGTCCGCCACGATGATCTGAACATGAACATCGTCGTGGTCACAAAGTTTCACTTCGATGAGCCCGCGTTTTCCATCTAATGAATCGCATGCATTGGCGAGCAGGTTGTCGAGCATTTGCTCAAGCTGTTCCTCGTCACCTTCTATCTGAGTGTTTTTTGTCAGGACCTGAAAGTCCACCGTTACATGTGAAGGAATCACGCTGGCGATTGAGCGTGATAGTATTTCACGAAGTGAAATCGTTGAAAACGAGGGTTCTCGCAGGCGCGAGTAATTGAGTATTTGACGGGTAATTCGATCCATCCTGTCAACTTCTTTTTCAATAAATGAGGAGAGTTCGTACCCGCTATCTTCGGGAGAGAAGCGTCTTTTCAGAGCCGATGCAGATACCTTGATGACCCCGAGAGGGTTCTTGATGTCGTGAATGATGAGACTTGCCACGTGTCCGATGGTGGCGAGCCTTTCCTGAAGAACGCTGTGTCGATGGAGCAGGGCGTTTTCAAGAGCGATGGAGAGTGAAGGAGCAATTTTGCTCAGGATGTTGATTTCCATGGTATCCGGTCCCGAGGAGTACATGGGTTCACTCAGCAGGATCAAACCCAGGAAATTGTCATGGGCGAGCGCAAGAGGGAGAACCGCAGCAGTTTCAGCAGGGAATACCCGGTTCCATATCTCGATTTTCTCAGCAGACAGATGATTTTTTACAATCAGCCTGGCAGCTTCTGGATTTTCGATTATTGTTTTTATATCACGTGCTCTCAAAGGTTTTTCGTTGACATTGTGTGGATACACATGAATAAACATTTCTTTGTTATCCGAGAGGGTAAAGAAGGCCACTTTCTTGAACGAACACATGCGTGAAAACGCCTCTACTGTCAGGTGGGCGAGCCCTTCCACGTCCATGGTATGCGTGAGGTTTTGCAAAAATTCTTCTCCAGCCTTTTCCCTCAGATAATCCTCTCGATATATGGTTTTTTTTAGGAGATCCTGAATCTGTACCCTCAGAGGATGGAATATCAGAGCAATTAAAAGGGTCGAAATGATTGTACCAGCAGGTGTGAATTGCAGCCCTAAGAATCCCTGGGACAGGAGTGTCCCGAGAAATACCATAAAAAGATACAGAGCTACA
>JAJRZV010000074.1 GCA_024275095.1 bacterium
AGGATCCAAAACGGTTAACACATTCTTTAAAGCAACTCTATCTTCTCTTTCAACTCCGCAATGGTATCAACCACGGTGCCGAGCAGATTTTTAATCTCTGCTTTTAGCTCCTGGTAGCGGTTGCATCTCTCCTCAAGTGCTTCGAGCTCTCTTTCGCGTTCCTCCAGTTTGTGCTTCGTTTCTTTGAGATCGCTTTCCAGGGCTCGTACTTTTTCCAAGAGTTCATCAATGCGATTTTCCAGGGAGGTGCGCAGGTCCTCGTAATCCTTCACGGTCCGCTCCAGTTCCGCCTTTTCACTGAGCACCTGTTCGAATTGTTCCTGGAGCTTGAGAAATTCCTCTTCCGAGATTTTAAACCCGATGAGATTTTCGACCTTTTTCAAAAGCTGATCATCACTGTAGGGCTTGTGCAGATAATCGTCAGCCCGAACCTTCAGGCGGCGATGCTTGTCAAAGTCTTCCCTGGTGGCCAGCTCGGACGTGAGTATTAAAGGGATACCTGCCGTCTTTTCTTCCGTGCGAAAACGCTTGCACAGGGCATAACCGTTTACATCCGGAAGTTCCACGTTGAGGATCACCAGGTCGTATTCGTTCTTCCTCGCAAGGCGAAAACCGGCCTCGCCCTCTGACTGAGTGTCAACGATGTACCCTGCGTTTTCGAGCACGCCCCTGACCATATCCTGATAATCGGCATCGGCGTCAATGAGCAATACTTTCTTCATTGTTCCACCTCAATTTACCCCGAGGTGTTCTTTAAAAACCTTCACGGCCTCAAGGGCATCAGCAGCGTACATGCTTGCACCGATCTCCCTGGCAAACTCGGGGGTCACGCACGCTCCACCCACAGCCACGGGAATATCAAGTCCCTTTTTTCTCAATTCCTCGATCACCTTTTTCATTGCCCCCATTGTTGTTGTCATCAGTGCACTCAGTGCCACGGCATCGGGCCGCTCGCGTTCCACGGCCCGGACAATTTCTTCCGTCTTCACGTTTTTTCCAAGGTCCACAACGTCAAAGCCGTTGGCCTCCAGGAGCGTGATAACGATGTTCTTGCCAATGTCGTGAACATCGCCTTCCACCGTGGCGAAGACAATCTTCCTGCCTGCTTTCCTTCGCGACCTTTTCAACGCAGGCCTGAGCACTTCAAACGCAGCCTTTACCGCCTCTGCAGATTGCATTACCTGGGGAAGGAAAAATTCCTGGGCAGCGAACTTTTTACCCACCACCGCCAGTGCGGATACAAGGTGTTCATTTCCTATGACCAGCGGGTCCACTCCCCCCTCGAGCATGTCCCTTGTCAGCTGAACCGCGGCCTCCTTCTCGCCCTGGATAACCGCCTGCTTGAGCCTTTCTTCAAGGGAAAGTTCTTCTGCTGGCGTTTCCACGGGAGTTGCACTGGAACCTTCCTTTCCCGCCATTCGTTCAATATATGCTTTCGCACCCCTATCCTTCCCCGTGAGAAGCTGAACAGCCGATAATGTATCCATAATGTCTTTATCCAGGGGGTTGAGTATCACCGCGTCAACACCCTCCCACCCGGCCATGGCAAGAAAAGCTGCATTGATCACACGGCGTGCAGGAAGGCCGAAAGACACATTGCTGAGCCCCATGATCGTGTAGAGGCTTTTCTGTTTATAACCTCTCAGTGTCTTGAGTGTTTCTGCAGGAGCAGCAGCGTCACTGCTTACCGTGAGCACAATTGGGTCAAAAAACATTTCCGAGAGGGGAAAGTTAAGCCCCCGGGCCTTTTCCACGGCCCATTCTGCAAGTTTTAACCTCTCCCCAGCTTTCCTGGGAACACCGGCTCCACTGAGTGGCAGCACCACAACGGCGGCCCCGTAGAGCTTCGCCAGTTCTATAATCTGAATAAACTTCTCTTCTTCACACGTAGTGGAATTCAAAAGGGGCTTGCCGTCCACGCTTTTTACACCCGCCTCAAGGCCTTTTACGCTGGAGGAGTCCAGGCTTAACGGCAAAGGACTCGTCACGTTAACCGCGTGGACAACTTTCTTCATCAGCTGAACCTCGTCGGCACCCGGAATTGAAACGTTTACATCCAGAACATGGGCTCCGGCCTCCGTTTGCTTCCTTGCCTCTTCCCTGACAACAGAAATGTCACCGGCCCGAAGAGCCTCTATCAGGTGTTTTTTACCCGTGGGATTGAGCCTCTCTCCTATGAGCATGAGTTTTTTTCCATATTCACGAATATTTGTACGGGAAGAGAGTGCATGAAGATACCGGAGCCGCTGTGCCCTGTCTTCCAGGTTGTAAACCAAACTGTCAGCTGCGCTGCGCAGGGCTTTTACGTGTTCGGGGGTAGTTCCGCAGCATCCGGCAATAACACGTGCACCGGCAACGACGGCCTGTTCCACGTATGAAGAAAGTTCACGGGGCTCAGCCGGGTAAACCGTGACCCCATTTTTTACCACGGGAAGTCCGGCATTGGGCTGGAAAATAAGGGGTTTACTTGTATAGGGGGCCATCCGGATCAGCGCTTCAAGTATGCCGTCTGGTCCCAGGCTGCAATTTGCTCCTATTACGTCTACAGGCAGCGCGTTGAGAAGCACCCCGGCCGCTTCAGGCGTTGTTCCCAGCACGGTCCTCATGTCCTCCTGGAACGTCATCATGGCAAAGACAGGAATGTCACGCGAAAGCTGCCTGATCGCTACCACGGCTGCCCTCAGCTCCTTTACGTCCATCATGGTTTCAATATTGAAAAGATCCACGCCTTCGTTAAGAAATATTTCCGCAACCTCTGTGAATATCTCCACGGCATCGTCAAACGAGAGGTCTCCCACCGGTTCGACAAACAGGCCTGTCGGTCCCATGCTGCCGGCCACAAGAGCCCGGCCGCGCGCTGCTTTTTTCGCTTCCCTTACAGCAGCGGAAATAATCTCCGCCAGCTGGTTTTCGAGCTTGAACTCGGCAAGCTTGATTCTGTTGGCCCCAAAGGTATTGGTTTCAATGATATCAGACCCTGCGCTGACGTATCCTTCGTGAATCTCTCTGATTACGTCGGGATGTTTTACGTTTACAAGCTCAGGGGGACTGCCCGGAGATAAAACCCCCCGGGCCTGGAGAAGAGTGCCCATGGCACCGTCGAAGACAAGCACACGTTCCTGCAGCGCCTCTCTCACGTTCATGATCACAGCACTCCTTCTTAAATAAACGAAAAAAATCGAAAAAGATATTAACACAAAATAGCATTACTTTATATTCCCCGCCCGCCCTATCCCTGAATCTTCTGGCGCGCAATCAGCACGCGCGCCTGACTTTATATTCCCCACCCGCCTGAGCGTCGTGGCGAGCAGTGGGCACACGAGCCGAACTTCACATTTCCCATTTCTCTAAGCCCTGCATTCCGACGTGCAACTGATACACCCGTTAAGAAAAGAAACACAGGTCAGACTCTCAATTGACAAGTTTTCAACGAGATAGTAAAAATAAATTTACACGCAGGCACGTAGCTCAGGGGGAGAGCGCTACCTTGACATGGTAGAGGTCGGCGGTTCGAAACCGCCCGTGCCTACAAATGTTTCCATGGACGCAGGCGTGATGGTAAACACGGCGTTTTTCATACAGACACACGCAGGTTTCGAACCGCCGACTGGCGTGAGCCACGATGCAGAGCGAGGGAGCCATAATGCGACCGAGCGAGAATACCAGGGGCGGAACAATCGCCCCTTCACGATCCACATGCACATCCACCCAAGCACAGCTCCTGCTGCACCAGCAGGGCCCGGTTTTAAAAACCCAGGCGCCCGTAGCTCAACAGGACAGAGCGGCGGGCTTCGGACCCGCAGGTTGCCCGTTCGACTCGGGTCGGGCGCTTTTTTCGGTACGTGTTGATGGGTCTGTTCCAGACTGGTATTCTTTCCCGGGCAGACTGTGATGAGGGAGTCGCCACTGAATATACCCTGAGAAAGAAATGAACAATCTCTTAAATACACTCGATTCAAAACTTGTAAAAAAAATTGAAGATATAAAAATCCCTTCCCTTTTGCTTGTTGTATTCCTTTTTATTATTTCGTTCTTGAGAATGTATTTTGAAGCGGTATTCATATGCGAACGATGTAATGGGATACTACCAATGGTGGTGTATTCTCACGGAATTGCCATGTTCTTTTTCGCATATATCAGCGGAAACGTTGTTATTAAATACCTGACACACTATGATTGGTACAAGATACTCAAAATTTCCTTCATTGGTTTTTTAATTACGCTGTTACCACCGGTGATGGATGGTGTAGTCTTTGGAAGAACCACTATATATAAATACGCTAACTTTTTTTATACCCCCGAAGGTCAAAAAATGTTTTATTCTGTAAAGGACCTGTTATTCAATTTCAGCAACGATTTTGTTGGAGGGCCTGCTCTTAGAATGGAGTTCTGGTTTATCACTTTTCTTGCTTCATTTTATGTGTTGCTGAAATCGAAGAAAATGATCCGGTGGCTGCTGGCATTTGCATTGATCATGTGTATTTTTATTTTCGTGGCATACCAGCAATTATTATGGCATATACTAACCCATGAATTTGAGCAATGGCTGGCTTTTTTACAACAGAGACGTCTTTTCACGGTAGATAAGTTTCTTACATTTTTATGGTCTTTCTACTCTATTATCCTGCTGGTGTTGTTCTTTTTTTCAGAATTCAAAGCTTCTTTCTTTCAAAGAAAGCTATATTCTACCGTGATACTGTGCCTCGTGGGCATAACCTTTTTATCGCTTTTATTTTACAACCCATCTGTTGTGGAAATGTTTCTATACCATTTAAAATTCATGGCTGCTGCTCTTGCAATCTCTCTGATGATCCTAATTAACGTTCCCAGCAAAGAATATCGCTTTATATCAGGTTTCCTCTTTTTACTGGCATGTCTTCAATTACCGGCTCTTTCCCCGGTCATGTTTTTTATTTTGTTGTTGATGTTACTTTGCGTTGGTATTGTTTACATCTTACAGTTAACAACACCTTTTGCTATCGTGAAAATTACCCTTCCGGCTGTGCTTATTTTCTGGGGAGTAGAAAACAGTTACTTTTTATATTTTGCGATTACACATTAAGTTTAAATCCTGAATGGTTATTTCGCATGTATTGGAAGATAGCTCTACCATTTAGATAATTTTTCTACCGAACGGTCGGTCAAGAAATGTTCTTTTTGTGTATATTTCTTGAACCCTTACCCGCCTCAGAACATACTAAACTTTTCAACGTTCTGAAATTTCATCGGGTGTTCACCGTCAGCGTATTATAAGCAATTGATTTTCCATACCTTTTGAGACTTCGAAAAATACTCCACGAATATGAGCTCATCCATCCACATATCAATATTGAAAGGGCTGGCCAATCCTTTATGATTTTTGCTCGTGAAACTGGTCAACATACTTGGGGCCGGGCTTGCTGGACTGACTGCCTCCATTATTTTACGACGTAAGGGTTACAAAGTCGTTGTCCACGAACGCGAGAAAGAAATCGGGTCTTATTCCAATTTTCATCCATCCCTTCACGTAACACCTTTCGACCACGAAGCAGTAGAAGAGCTAACAGGTATCAGTTTTAAATCTGTTATCAAACCCATGAAAGAGGTGAAATATTTTTTCGAAAACCGTGCTTACGAAGCTAACGCGCCTGCTTTATACGGCGTGGAACGCTCCTCGAGACCGACTTCGGTAGATACCTTTCTGTTCAAACTCGCTGTGGCTGAAGGTGTCGAGTTTGAAATGGAAAAAGGAGATGTAAATCCGGATGAACTTCCTGATGGTTCCATTATTGCCACAGGGCTCAACCCTCTAACATTTGAAAAAATGGGATTGCCCTCCCGGCCGGTATGGGGATATGCCTTCAGGGAGGAAGTAAAAAACGATCCCCATGACGGAAAGGCTTACTGCTGGTTCTGCCATTACGCGGATGATTACGGATACGGAGCATCCATTAACGGACTGCGTTACTTTCTGCTCTTCTCAACATTTCGCAAAATTTCTGAGGCTCAGCTTCACTCATTTCGGCAGGATTTAAAAACTCGTCTGGACATTGAGTTCGCCGAACCCATTCCCACCGCGGGAGCCGTGCCCATCGGTTCATTTACCAACCCGAGGCTGTTTCACAGGGGAAAAATCCTGGCAGGTACCATTTCAGGAACCATGGAGCCAGCACTTCTATTCGGTATTCACGGAGCCATCGTATCTGGAGCGATCGCTGCGAAAGCAGTGGAAGAACCGGGAAAAGCCCGGAAACTTTTTAAACGCATCAACCGGTACTTCCGGCGGCTTTACCTGAGCAGGCGCTGTGCAGAACTTCTGCCGCTAAAAGTAAGACACGTGATGCTGGAGACTGCCACCCGATATCCGCGTCTGCATTATTTCTACATAGCACTAATGGGCCATGGCATCCCGGGCTACCGTGGCAACTGGATATGGAAAGTACTTTTAAAGGAGGAAAGGAGCCATGCCTGAAATCTACATTAACGACTGGCCGCCCTTTTCACCTCCTGACATGAACAGGAGGGAAGGAGTAGTGGAAGCTGCAAAGCTCATGATTAATGCAGCCATGACAGCTCCCAACGCAGGAGGCGTACCTCAAATTGAAGCCCACCTTGTGTACGGGATGGACGAACAGGAAAAAATCGCCCGCACCATGGAGGAGATGGGATGGGAGGTAAGGGAGAACGTACATCTGTCGCGCATGTTCAAGTACGAAGCCCAGATGGTTCGTGAGTCAGATGCGGTGATTTTTCTGGGCAACTTTCGCGCAGCAGAAACCCCCATGGATGCAGGTTGTGGCGGATGCGGAGGCGTCGAAGACTGCTCTTTTGTGTATGAGCGCCGTGAAAATGTGTACGGGCTTATTGACTGGACACACCGCAGAACTGACATCTATTGCGATGGGCCTCTGTGCACGGTGCGCGTGGATGATTTCGGCTATGCCGTGGGAAGTGCCCTGTGGATGGCCAACAGGTTACTGGTAGATGCGCGGGCCTATTTCACAGTGGGAGCTGCAGGAAGACGTCTTGGGTACTGTCCCAACTCGCCCATGGTCGTGGGGGTGCTGGTAGCCGCACTTGCAAAAAATCCATATGTGGATGTGAATACAGATTATCACGTGGTCAATCTATCAAAACTTCTGGATTCCGTTCGCAAAACATATATTCTCATGCGTCAAACAGGCGGAGATTACAGGCGCTCCGACCCCGGAACAGAACGTGAACGTGAAATGAGAAAAAAGAAAAAAGACACTGAAAAGGAGTAAGCCATGAGCGTGTACGATGGTAATAAATTGGCCCGGGAGGCTCTTTTAGACGTGGCCAAACTGTGCGCAGCCGCAGCCCTCAAGGCTCCTCAAATCACCGGTAAAACGGAAATTAAAACATTGATTATCACCGGTGAAGACCTGGAACCCATCATCGAAGCACTGATGGTCCTCGGACGCCTGGAAATGTTCAACATGCTTTCCTATCTGTGCTGGAAAAACCTCTATGACCAGGGGCGCCCTCCTGTGTTGCTTTTAATTGGCACAAAGGTGAGGGCTTCTGATCTTAACTACAACTGCGGCGGCTGCGGTTTTCTCACCTGTGCTGAATTCAACCGGTATACAAAAACAGTGGAACCCAATCCACGACTTATGATCCGCGGCCCTGCCTGCCAGTGGAAAATCATGGATTTCGCCATTGCATGTGACTGGGCAGCTGCTGCAGCATGGCAGTACAACATCACCAACCGCGTGGAGATTGCAACAGGTATGGCCGCATCCGCGCTCGGGTACCTTCCTGATTGCGACGTCGTAATGGGACTTCCGGTGGGACCCAACGAAGACCTTTACTGGTACTCACGTGATGTTCTTACCTACATGCTCCCCCACGAGATGTGGCACGAACGAACAATCAAGGACTTCCCCACCCTCTTCGCAACCTTCCCGGGCAACGGGAGACAGGAGCTGAAACTAACGGAAAAGTGGTGGAAGCAACCCTATGTGAGGTCCTATCAGGCAAAATCTTTTGAAGAAATGGAACAGTTAAGAGAAGGTATAGACAAAGACCTTGCGGAACTTCGCGAAAAGTGGAAGGAAAGAATACAAAAACTTAATAACAATAATTAATAACAAATAAAAAGGAGGTGCAACCATGGCTTTGTTTCCATCAGAAGAGTGGTTCAGAGAAATGGAAAAGATCCTGGCCAGCGACGAGGAATATAAAAAGGCGGGAGCCGAATGGGATGATGACGTCATTATGGTGATAGAGAAGGAACCCGGAAAATTGGAAGAGGACTTTATCTGGTACTCCAAGTCCAAAGGCGGTGAAATACTGGAGTCCGGTCCCCTGAAAAGTATTGATGAAAAAAATGCAGCGTATGTAATCTCCGGCCCTTACTCAGCCTGGAAAGCTATTGTGACCAGAGAAATGGATGCCATGCAGGCCATGCTCCGTGGCAAAATACGGGTAAAAGGCGATATGCAGAAGCTCCTCAGGTTCACAAAATACCAGCAACTTGGAATGAAGGCTCTACAGCAGGTAGAGACCTCTTTCCCTGACGAATAGAGGAAAACTTTTGTAAACAATAAAACAAGCGAGGTGAAAACACATGAATGAAAGACCTTACTGGAACATGAAAATTGAACCCCTGCTTAACACACCTGACATCATTCCCATTCAACAAAAAAATATGCAACAGACACTGGAGGATCTGTATCATAACGCACCTTACTGGAGAAAAAGGTTCGATGAGTTGAAAGTCAAGCCTGAACAGATAAAAACGACTGACGACCTTGCCAGCGCATTTCCTCCACTCACAAAAGACGATGTTCGTGCAGCCATGATGGAATTTATGGGTGAGGCCGGACCAAGAGGTGCTGTTGAGGGATTTATGCCAGCGAGCATATCCGACCTCGTGCTCATGTGTACCACCTCTGGAACAACGGGAGAACCAACCCCCTACTTCTTTACCCAGAGAGACCTGGAGCTCTGGTACGAAAGCATCAGCCGTGCTTTCTGGCGGGCCGGGCTCAGGCCGGGAATGGTCGTCATACATGCCATGGCCCTCAGTATGTTCGCTGCAGGTGTTCCCGGTGTTCAGGCGCTGGAGCATTTCGGAGCACTGGCTATACCAATGGGCGCGGAAGCAGGTTCCGAGAGACTTCTTTCCTTTGCCCGACTTTACAGTGCCCTCATCGGTATAGACGGGATTGTATGCACTCCATCCTATGCAGAATACCTCATAGAAAAAGCACCAGAGGTCATTGGAGACAGCCTGACCTCGATTGGTATCAAAGTGGTTTTCTGCGGAGGTGAGCCCGGTGCAGGAATTCCTGAAGTGCGGAAAAAAATCATGGAAGGTTTCGGGGCAAAGGTGTTCGATGCCATGGGCATGGGACCGATCCTGTGGGCTTCATGTGACCATGAAGAATACCAGGGGATGCACTTCGTAACAGAAGACACCTGCATTCTTGAGCTGGTTGACCCTGAAACAAAAGAATGCATTCCCGTGGAAGATGGAGCTGAAGGAGCAATTGTTCTCACCCCACTGCTGAGCAAAGGGCTTTCGGTTATTCGACACATTGTCGGTGATGTGGCCCGTATAGAAACATCACCGTGCCCATGCGGCAAAACCGGCAAACGCGTAAGAATTATCGGGCGTGTGGATGATATGCTGAAAGTCAAAGGAGTTATGGTTTACCCTGCAGCCATTGACGGAGTGATCGCGTCATTCGTCCCCCGGGTTACAGGTGAATTCAGAATCGTGCTTACTGAACCACCACCGCGCGTAACTCCGCCACTCAAGCTCAAAGTAGAATACGGTGAAGGTATAAGCGAAGAAGAACTACCTGCGCTGGCGAAGGAAATCGCTGATAAGATGCACGACAGGCTCAGGATTCGCCCGGAAATCCAGTGGGTTCCGCCTAAAACGCTTGAACGCTCTGTCCATAAGACCCGGTTTATCGAAAAGGCTTACGAGAAGAAATAAGAATTAAACACTATTCAGGTCAGGAGAAACCAATGAAAGCAAAACCCCGAGGGATACCCGTAGTAAAAAAGTTTTTCAGGGAGACTCCGGAGGGTATAGAAGTTATTGCTTCACGCTGTTCCCGGTGTGGTTCGTATTTTTTTCCTGTGAAAAAAGTGTGTCCTCACTGTCTTGACGAAACGATGGAGGAAGTACCAATTTCTGGTAAGGGAACACTCATTTCCTTTTCCGTTTCGTATGATGGACTTCGGGGAATCAAACCACCTTATGCTTTCGGATATGTAAAGCTGAAAGAAGGGTTTATGCTTTTTTCTCTCCTTACGGATTGCGAACCGTTTGAAGAAAAGCTCAAAATCGGAATGCCGGTGGAAATGGTGATAGAAGAAATGGGTGAAGATTTTTACGGAAACGTTCTGTATACCTACAAGTTCAGGCCGTCGGAGGATCAGTCATGAGAAAAACAGCTGTGGTGGGGGCAGCTCAAACCCCCTTTGGAAAACTTTACGAGCGTGATACACGTGACCTTGCAGAAGAGGCTGTGTTCAAGGCACTGAAGGATGCCGGCGCCCGTCCCTCTGATATCCAGGTTGCATTTGTAGGCAGCGGTGGAATGGATCCCACCACTCCCATGATGATAGGCCAGATAGCTCTTGAACAACTGGGAATCAAAGGTATTCCCATTACACGTGTGGAAAATGCATGTGCAAGTGGCTCCAATGCCTTCCACCTTGCCTGGCTGGCAGTGCAAACCGGCATGTACGATGTTGCCCTTGCCCTGGGCGTAGAAAAAATGTCCACACCAACACCTGAACAGGCTCGCATGGCCATGCGACTTGGTGGCGGAGATGCACTTCTCGAAGGCTCCATGGGGCTATTTCCACCTGGTATATTCGCCATGATCGCTCAAATTTATATGGAAAAGTACGACTGCCGCCGTGAAGACCTTGCCATGATATCTGTCAAAAATCACAAACACGCTTCTCTTAATCCACTGGCTCAATATCAAAAAGAAGTGACTCTCGAGGAGGTAATGAATTCACGGCAGGTCGCTTATCCCCTTGGGGTGCTGGATTGCTGCCCCATCTCTGACGGAGCTGCATGCGCCATCATTGCCTCCGAAGACGCTGTTAAACGCTTTTCCAGCAAGCCTGTATGGATCAGAGCTTCTGTACAGGTTTCAGGAACATATGAGGACCTCGATGACCTTCGTCCTGACACCACACAACGTGCAGGATTTCAGGCATATGAAATGGCGGGTGTGGGCCCGGAAGATATTGATCTCGCCGAGGTGCACGATTGTTTTACATTTGCAGAAATCATGCATTACGAGGACCTGGGATTCTGCAACCTGGGCGAAGGAGCCAGGTATATACGAGAGGGCAAACCATTCCTGGGCAGGGAAAAGCCTGTCAATACATCAGGTGGACTGCTTGCAAAAGGACATCCTCTCGCTGCGACAGGAATCGCCCAGGTATATGAAATTGTACAGCAACTCAGAGGACAGGCGGGACCCAGGCAGGTGGAAGGTGCACGCATAGGACTTACGCACAACGGAGGCGGCTTTCGCCACGGAGACGTTGGGATAGTCACGGTTCATATACTGGAAAGGTGATAAAGGTGATGTTCAGCGTAATATAGCCACCATTATGGCCAGAAAGGTGGTGATCTGGATGCCGATAATCCAGAGAAAAAACCGAGAGAACTTCAAATCTAAACTATCCACTCTTGCTTCAAGACGAACAATGCGAGCTGATAATTCCTCGCGGTACCTTTCCACCTTCAGTTCAAGGGAGTATATTCGCTGTGAGAGCTCTTCCTTGTTTCGATCTGTTTTACCATCCATTGCCAACACCAGATCCTTCAGGTCCTCCCAGGCATGAGAATGCTCTGTGACACGCCCTTCAAGATAAGCACCACGTTCCTCCAGCGTGGGCATTTTCTACCCCTCCTTTTTAAAACCAATATTTCTTCATATGAAGCGATTTAATATATGACGAAGGAGGTGCATGAATGAAACTTGAAAATCGTATCGCCATTGTTACAGGCGCTGGTTCCGGAATCGGCCGGTCCATAGCCCTCGCCTTTGCCCGGGAAGGAGCGTCTGTACTTATTGCCGAAATTGATGAAGAAAAAGGTAAACAGGTGGAAAAGGAAATCCACAACTCTGGAAAAAGAGCGCTTTTTGTGCGCACAGATGTTGCCTCCCTGAGTGACATTAAGGAAGCTGTACAGGCATGTGTGAATTCCCTGGGTCCCCCTGACATTCTCGTGAATAATGCAGGTGTTGAATTTATGGGTACCATAGATTCATTTACAGAAGAGCAATTTGACAGGCTCATCGGTGTTAACCTCAAAGGGGCCTTTTTCTTTTCAGCCCGGGTAATAGAACACATGCGTCAGAAGGGAAAAGGCAAAATTATTAACATCTCTTCAGTAGCAGCGTTCTGCGGTGCACCTCTTCTGAGCCTCTACTCCTCCTCAAAAGGTGGTCTTGTAGGTCTCACAAAGGCACTGGCGGTGGAGCTTGCACCCATGAAAATTACTGTTAACGCCATTTGCCCGGGATTCATTGAAACAAACATGACCGCCCTTTATCTTTCAGTAGAAGAGGTGAAGAAAGAGGTACTGTCGCGCACACCCCTTGAGCGCATCGGCGATCCCGAAAAGGATATCGCACCGCTTGCTGTGTATCTTGCCTCAGATGATTCAGATTTTATAACAGGCCAAGCGTTCATCGTGGATGGAGGATTTTCCGTGCTGTAATTAAAAAACGTTCGCGTCAACCGGAACTTCAGCCCGTTGACGCGAACTGTACAAAGCTGACACCTGCAACTTTTTCATTCTTCAATTGTTATAAAAAGTGAAAACACACAAAAAGCACATAGGAGGTGCAGTCATGAGTAAGTGGAAAATGTTTGCAGGAGCTGGGGTTATGCTTTCGCTGGGGATTCTCATTGCAGCCTGCGGGGGCGAGAAACTTGCAGATGTATCAGGCGATGATGCTGTCAGTTACGTCAGCGATACGATGGAACTCCTGGATCCAGCCGAATACTCCGAAATGCTCGGTACATGGAGCCCCCAAAGCGAACTTCAGCTGGCACCCCTGGCAGTTGATGACCCGGTGCTGGCAGAAGCACGAAAAGTCCTCGTGTTCCTCAACCCCAATATCATACGCCGCAGAGGTGACCTCCTTCGCGCAATAGAGGCTCCACTCCACATCGCACGCTACTTCGGCGCGCTTTACAAAGCCGGCGATGCAGAATGCCTCCAGCAGGTCTCAGGAATCGAGGATTGCGCTGCCTCAATACTCACATCCGGTGAATGCATCATCGAATACGCAACTACCACTACCGGCTGCTCCGCAGAAATCTACGTGGCCGGCGCCTCTCACACCATTACCCTTACCGGGGATCTCAGCGTAACCATCTCCCCTCTTTCCGAAAACAGCTTTAAAGTCACCGCCGTGCCAGAGAACCTCAAAGTCACAGGAGACGATGGTAGATACCTCATATACAACGGTACCGTCACCAAAACCATCACACTCACACCTGACAGAACCGGACACACCTCCGTGCTCGTGGCAAACGGCCTCACCATCGAAGACTCCGCCGGCGCTGTAGGCACCGCTGACGGCGTCAGGACAGTCAACGTGATCTACGACCAGTCTTTTGAAGCTCATAACGTGGGGACCCTCACCTATACCCCTCCCGATGGTGGTGAAACCGTTGTAATCCAAGTAGATATACTCAGACAGGTCACGATTGATGGAGATACCAGAACAATCCACGTGGAAGATAAAGTCACCACAAACGGTGTCGAAAGAACAAGAACTCTCGACATCACCATCGAAGGCATGTTCACAGAAGGAGACATGCTTCAAGAACTGGTGGTCAACGGCACCGCATCCTTCAGCGGTCCAAGAGGTGAAGCAAACATCACCTTTACTGACCTCACCATCGACGTCACCTGCCCTCACAATCCTGTAGGAGGAACCATCGAAATATCAGGAAAACGTACCATCACCATCACTTTTGCTGAAAACTGCTCATGCCAAGCCACCCTCACATGGGATGACGGAACCGTAGAGGAAATCAACTCCTGTAACCAGCGATCACTGAGGCGCTGATGCGCTGATCGGGTTTAAAGCATGGATACTCCGTAGGGGGGCGGGGTCCCGCCCCCCTTTTTTTCATATCAGGCCTGTGTTAATTTTCTATTCTTTCGATAATTGTGATAGGTGCCATGCCTCCACCAGTACACAGTGTCACCATTCCATAACGTCCACCGATTCTCTCCAGCTCGTAAAGCGCCTTCGTTACGAGTATGGCACCTGTGGCTCCCAGGGGATGACCCAGAGCGATAGCTCCACCATTGGGGTTCACCTTTTCCCAATCAGGGTTAATCTCTTTTCCCCACGCAAGAGGTACAGATGCAAAGGCCTCGTTAATCTCAATGACATCCATGTCGTTGATGGAAAACCCCGTCTTCTGGAGAATCTTTTTTGTAGCCGGTATAGGACCGGTAAGCATCATTACGGGGTCGTCGGCTGCCACATCCATGGCCACAATTCTGGCACGTGGCTTTAAGCCAAGTTTCTCAGCTTTTTGTCTTGTCATAATAAGCACCGCTGCCGCGCCATCGCTTATCTGGCTGGAGTTGCCCGCTGTAATTTTGCCGTCGGGTTTAAACGCAGGCTGAAGCGCCCCTAACTTCTCCATTGACGTGTCAAACCTCACGCCCTCATCGGTATCCATTAATTCCTTCGTCCCATCGTCCAGTGTTACTTCCAAGGGTACAATCTGAGATTTAAAACGTCCTTCTTCTATGGCCCTCGCCGCCTTTCTGTGGCTCTCCAGGCTGAATGCATCCAGCTCCTCGCGTGAAAGTCCCCACTTGTCTGCGACCATTTCCGCTGAAAGACCCTGCGGCACGATATTGAACCGTTCTGAAACCTTTGATGCAAAAGGATTGCCTCCAACAGCGATGTTGGTACCCATGGGCACGCGATCCATGCTCTCCACACCTGCCGCGAGAATACAATCGTGAACTCCTGACATGACAGCCATAGCAGCGAGGTTTACAGTGGTGAGACTCGAACCACACTGCCTGTCAACACTGATTCCGGGAACCTCAACAGGCAGGCCAGCAGCAAGAACGGCGTTGCGGCCAATATCAAGTGCCTGGTCACCCACCTGAGACACGCATCCCATGTACACATCTTCAATTTCCAGAGGGTCTATCCCTGTACGTTGCACAATTTCCCGGAGGACAACCGCTGCCATGTCAACCGGATGATAATTCTTGAGTTTGCCTTTACGTCTTCCAACAGGTGTTCTTACTGCTTCAACGATTACAGCTTCTCTTCCCGTATTCATTGAAAACCTCCTTCAAAGGTATATTAAAGAAATACCAATAATAACACCGGGAAATAACAATGCAAAGTTTTTACAACAGCATGTTTTATAAATATTTTTGAAACATACAATACAAAACTCGAACAAAATGGAGATTTTCCATCCAACATTCAAGCATCACCAATCCCGGATCCTGAAAGACAACCCGACCTCCACCAGTCACTGCGAGGAATATCATCGTGACCCCGCCGTCTTTTATCCTGTTATTGCGAATCCTGCTTTGGCAGCACGAAGCAATTCCCGGTGCATGCTCCAGCACATCAATAAGGCGTGTTTGAAACCCGGGATTGCTTCGCTCATCCCCTGCAATGCAGGAAAGTTGCTCGCAATGACTGGCAGATGGGGAATATAAAAAATAGCGTGAATTATATGCTCGCTCCGCTCGCCCACTGCCTCACGGCAGTTCGAATCCCACCACACAGTTGATAATTTAGACAATATTCACGCCTGATCCTTCGTGGATAACTGCCCGTTACAGAGGGGGTGGGATTCGAACCCACGATCCCCGGGTAAGGGGATACACGCTCTCCAGGCGTGCGCCTTCGTCCACTCGGCCACCCCTCCGGCTGTTTCAGAACATTATAAAAATAGCAGAGCGGCTGCGATTTTTCCAGGGACACTTCCCCGGATAACACACCCTGCCAGTAAATAACCAAGACAGTAAATACCCTTTCCCGTTGAAAAAAAGATTCGAAATGTCTCTAAAACATAACCCCTGCACCGAAACACCCCGCCTTGTCGGAGCTGATGAGATGTGGTTTAATTCAGAAAACACTTCTTCAGGAGCGGAAATGCTGAAGGAAATCCGCAAAGGCGAAAAAGGTGCACTCGCCCGTGCCATCACCGAAATTGAAAGAGGGACCTCACAGGGACAGGAAATATTAAGCCAGCTGGACAAAGGATTTTTAAACGCATACGTCATCGGTATTACCGGACCATCCGGGGCCGGTAAGTCCACCCTGCTGAATGCCCTGGCAAATGAATACGTGGCCTCAGGAGAAAAAGTGGCCATACTGGCGGTGGATCCCACCTCGCCTTTTTCCGGAGGCGCCCTTCTCGGTGACCGCCTGCGCATGAACTCTCTTGCACTGAATCCGTCTGTATTTATACGAAGTATTGGTTCACGAGGGCGACAGGGCGGTATATGTCCCATGGCATCCGATATTATCCGGGTCATGGACGCTGCCGGTTACCCTCTCATCTTCGTGGAAACAGTTGGAATTGGACAGGCAGAGGTGGAAGTAATGGATATCGCAGATACCGTTGTACTCGTAATTACTCCTGATTACGGAGACGGAATTCAAACTCTCAAAGCCGGAGTCATGGAAATTGCAGACATTTTTGTAATCAACAAGGCCGACAAGTACGATGCTTCGGCATTCGCTTCCGAACTTCGTACAATTCTGGAAATGTCCCGCAACAACTCCAATCCGTGGCAGAAACCTGTCATAGTAGCCTCTGCTCGCCGTAAGGAAGGAATTAACGAACTCAAAGATGCAATTGAAGCCCACAAGAAATTTCTTACTGAAACAAAACTACTCGAAAAGCAGCGCTTTCAGCGACGACTCAAGGAATTTGCAGGGTCACTCGCCTCTGCAATTTCACAAAATATTAAAGAAATGATCAGTGGCGGTGAGTTCAAGGACCTGGAAAAGCTTATCGCAGAGGGTGCTTCTTCATTACATATAAAAAAGCAGCTTGTAAAAAAACTCCTGGAGGATCCCGATGCTATTGAAAAAGTATTTGGTTAAAGCACTTTTCGCGGCGCTTCTCGTAACTTTGACCCCCTTGTCAGCACCGGGAGCGAATCCTGACGTGGTTTTTAAAGCCATGGAAAAGGAAATGAAGCGGAACATGAAAGGCCTTCACATGGAAGATTACAAACGCCCGTATTTCATGGCTTACAGACTCACTGAAGTTGACGTGCTTTCACTTGAAGCAAGGTACGGCGCACTTGTCCAAAATTACCGGAACACCTACAGGGTTATCTATACAGAGGTGCGGGTAGGTGATTACAAGTTCGACAACACCGGAGACAATGCATACCGCCTCGGAGCTCGTATTGGCGAAAACATAGACTACTACGCGCCAGTTGAGGATGACCCGAAAGCCCTGATGCACAAACTCTGGCTGATGTCAGATATCAGGTACAAAGAAGCGATTAACCAGTACATGAAAAAAAAGGGCCAAAATATCTTCAGACCACGAGAAGACCTGATCGACTTTACTCACGAGAAAAAAGTTGTCTA
Source organism: bacterium (assembly GCA_024275095.1). GTDB lineage: Bacteria > JAJRZV01 > JAJRZV01 > JAJRZV01 > JAJRZV01 > JAJRZV01. The sequence goes on from JAJRZV010000074.1 coordinate 17,616, forward strand.
CATGGGCTCACCCGTCTCTCTCAACCTGGACTCCCAACGTGCTGTAGAGCTCGTAAAAAAAGTTTCTGCCGTGTTCAAAGAGTATCCAGAAATTATCAACTCTTCAGTTTCGTTCGATGCAAGGGCTGTCAACAAATACTTCATCAATTCAGAGGGCACACGTATACTCCAGGGTTCCACGTCCTACTACATTCGCATAGATGCGAGAACAAAAGCGGAAGACGGCATGCCGGTTCAAAACTTTCACACGTTCTTCTTTACATCCCCGGAAGATATTCCGCCCGAAGACGAAATCATCCAGGCAGCCCACGATGTGGCGGAACAGCTTATCAAACTGAAAAAAGCCAAGGAGATGGAACCCTATTCCGGCCCTGCCATTTTGACCGCAGAAGTCGCCGGAGTGTTTTTTCACGAAGTCCTGGGACACCGTCTTGAAGGGGAACGTCAGCGCAGCGAGATGGAAGGAAAAACATTCTCGAAAAAACTCGGTGAAAAAATTGCACCAGGGTTTATAGACATTATTGACGATCCCACACTTGAAAGTTTCCAGGGAACGAAACTGGCTGGTCATTATCTGTACGACGATGAAGGTGTACCTGCCCAGAAGGTTGCACTTGTAAAAAATGGGGTTCTGAAAAACTATCTCACCTCGCGCACCCCCCCAAAAGGTTACAAGCATTCCAACGGCCACGGACGTGCTGCAGATATTCAAAAACCCATGGCCCGTATGGGCAATCTCATCGTGAAATCGCACAAAGAAATGCCTTATGAGGAGCTTAAAAAGAAGTTGCTGGAACTCTTACGAGAAAAAAACAAGCCTTTCGGCTTTATTCTTAAAAAAGCCCGAGGAGGAGAAACAAATACCTCACGCTTCGGGTTTCAGGCATTCAAAGGCAAACCGGTTCTTGTTTACAAAGTTTACGCCAAAGACGGACGAGAAGAGCTTGTAAGAGGCGTCGAAATTGTAGGAACTCCCCTTATCACCATCAATAAGATCGTAGCGACCGGTAACGATTACGGTGTCTTCAACGGCTACTGCGGTGCAGAAAGTGGTTACATACCGGTCTCCACAGTAGCTCCGAGTATCCTGGTCTCAGAAATTGAACTCCAGAAAACTGCCGCACGCAAAAAACGTCCACCCATACTCAAACCCCCGTTGTAACAAATGTGGTGAAATTAAAACGTACATCTATTGCATTATTACTCTTTTGTATTTTTCAGAATTTCTATTTGCCTGCAAAATCAGAGGCCAGATGCGCATTCGCTCCGGAAGAAATGATCAAAATCACACTGGAACTTCCGGATGCGCAGCCATCTTCCGAATTCAAAAAACTTATCGGAGATATAATCAACCATTACCTTTTCACCCCGTACAACGCATACCCCCATGGGAAAGGCATGGAAGTAAAATTTCTTTCACATTTCATACAAATGCAAAACGCTACATACTGGAATGATGCACTGACATCCAGTTATTCTAACAGGAACTTTTTTCAGGCTATTGGAGTTACTCTTGTAAAAGGTCTTCCGCTGGATGTGGATTTTGGTTTCACCTATATGAAAAACCTGGACTTCTGTGATCAGACATTCATGTGGTCACTGAGCTGGGCTCCCATTCCGGGATGGGAATCACTTTATGCTTTTTCAGTGAGAACGGACTTTTTCTACCTGTACGGCAATGGCTTTTATTTTGCCTACGGAACAAACATAGGGGCTACCATATCCAAACGGATCGGAAGATTTACCCCCTATGCGGGTGTTATCATCACGTTCACAAAGGCATTTTCAGCCTCTTATTATCGAAAATACCTCGGAGCACCCTTTATATTTTCCGGGAAAGGCACAATCGGATTAAACTACAACCTTTCATTTATTCAGATAGGAATGCAATTCTCCATTTCCAGTCTGGTCAGTTACACACTGACGGTTGGAGGAAGGTTTTAACGATATTTGCGCAGTACAAGACGCCTCTTGAGCCTTTTAATTTTCCACCTCATGTATTCGGGGTTATAACCTTTTTGCAATGCTTCGGTTGCGGTCTGAATGGCTGCCTTCAATTTTTCCTGAGATTCATATAACCGGACAAGCCTGAAATAAGCGGTTTCCTGAATGTCTCTGGGATAGGAACCTTTTACAAGTTTGCGACATATTGATATGGCTCTATCTATCTGACCGAGGGCCTCCTCTGCACGTGACAGAAGAAGATACATTCGCCCTGACTGATACCCTTCTCTTATCAATCGGTCAACAAGCAGTTTCATTTGAAAATAATTTTTCTGCATTTCGAAGCATTGACACATTTTTGAAACGATATCTTCAACATCATCTGTACGTGCCCTTTCCAGCGCTGAAAAATAGTACTCAAGCGCCTGGGCACATCTGTCCGTGTAATAAAAATGATCTGCAAGTGTCAGGTACACCTGTGTACAAACATCCGTTCCTCCAGAAAGATTACATGCCTGAAGAAGCAGGCGTTCTCCTTCCTGCTCGCGAGAAGGAGAATTCAGCAGACGATTTCCCTCTGAAAGAAGTTCCTTAACGGAATAATCCGTGCTCTTCTCCGCAAATTGGCATGAAAAAGCACCTGCTGCAATGCTGACTATAACCAGGAAATACCGCATATCAGGCCTCTTCGGGCCTGATGATAGCCACATCTGCAACCTCTTCGTCTTTGTCGCATTTCATAATCCGTACACCTGATGCTGCGCGGCCGAATTGTGACACCTCGCGTGCACTGAATTTGATGATTTTACCCTTGGTGCTTGTAAGGATTACTTCATCATCTTCCGATACAGGAAGGGCATTGATCACACGGCCCGTCTTCTCCGTCACCTTTACAGCGATTACGCCTCCGCCGCCACGGTTCTGCCGTCGAAATGCCGAAAAGTTTACTCTCTTGCCGTAGCCCCTGGCACTGACAATCAACATGGCCTTGCCTTCTTCTACAGGTACACCACAAACAACTGCGTCGCCTTCAGAAAGGCTGATTCCCCGGACGCCATGAGCTGTACGTGCCATTGGTCGTACCCCGCTTTCGCTAAACCGAATTCCTTTACCGCGGGCAGTAACAAGGACAATGTCGCTCTTTCCATCGGTAAGAAAGGCGTTCACAAGAGTATTGCCCTCTGCAAGTTCAATGGCAGAAATACCTGTCACCCTGGGGTTGGAAAAAGCCGAGAGGGTGGTTTTTTTCACAATGCCACTGCGAGTCACAAAAAAGACGTAGCGATCTGCGCTGAACTCCCTTACATTAAGACATGCCGCCACATTCTCTCCAGCCTGAAGTTGAATGAGGTTTTTTACGTGAATTCCCTTGGCAAGTCTCCCCGCCTGAGGAATCTGGTGGACTCGAAGCCAGTACACGCGGCCTTTATCCGTAAAGAACATCATATAATCCTTGGTATTCGCCATGAATATGGAATCCACAATGTCATCCTGCCTTACTTCCAGACCCTTGACCCCCTTTCCACCCCTGCGCTGAGAGCGGAAAAGGGTGAGAGGAATGCGCTTGATGTATCCTGTCCGCGTATAAATGACAACCATGTTTTCTTCGGGTATGAGCTCTTCATCGCTGAAATCCTTTTCTCCTTCTACAATGTCGGTTTTGCGCTCATCGCCGAATTTTTCTTTGACTTCGGTAATTTCGCGGATGATAAGGTCGTTAACCTTTTTGTCACTGCGCAGGATGCTCTCAAGTTCGTCAATAAGTTTCTTTATCTGTTTAAGTTCATCAAGAATGGCCTGGCGCTCAAGCGCTGTAAGTTTTTCCAGTTTCATATCAAGAATGGCCTTGGCCTGGATCTCGGTAATATCAAATTCCTTCATCAGGGCTTCACGCGCAGCCGCCGGATTTTTTGAGGCTCGAATGAGCTCGATACATCTGTCGAGATTGTCCACTGCTACTTTCAGCCCTTCGAGTATGTGTTCTCTCTGTCTGGCCCTTTCCAGCTCAAAGTGCGTCCTGCGCCTTATAACCTCCCTGCGGTGAGATACAAAAATATCCAGTGCTTCTTTTAAATTGAGAAGTTTTGGTTGGTTGTGATGAAGCGCGAGCAAAATAATACCAAAGGTTGTTTGAAGAGGGGTCAGCTTATAAAGTTGCTTGAGTACCACCCCTGAATTTTCGCCGCGTTTAATCTCCACAATAATCCTCATGCCCTCCCTGTCTGATTCATCCCTGATATCAGCCACGCCCCGGATTCTCTCCTGCCTGGCGAGTTCAGCAATTTTTTCTATCAATTTTGCCTTGTTAACCATGTAAGGAATTTCCGTAATAACAATCGTTTCGCGTTCGCCCTTTTCTCTTTCAATGTACGCGCGACCGCGTACCGTGATAATACCCTTCCCTGTCCTGTAGGCTTCTTTGATTTCCCTGCTCCCGATAATCATTCCCCGCGTTGGAAAATCAGGTCCCTTAACAATATCCATGAGCTCTTCAATGGAACAACGCGGGTTTTGCACAAGATAAATAATGGCATCGCAAATTTCTGTCAGGTTATGCGGAGGTATGTTTGTGGCCATACCCACGGCAATGCCTGATGACCCGTTAACAAGCAGGTTGGGGACACGTGATGGAAGAACCACCGGCTCTCTTAAACTACCGTCATAATTGGGCACAAAGTCCACAGTGTCTTTCTCGATATCTTCCAGCAACATTTCGGCCATCGTGCTCATGCGCACTTCCGTGTATCGCATGGCTGCCGGCGGGTCCCCGTCCATAGAACCAAAATTGCCCTGGCCTTCTACCAGCAGATACCGCATGGAAAAGTCCTGCGCCATCCGGACAAGTGCGTCGTAAACAGCAGCGTCACCGTGGGGATGGTACTTACCGATGACGTCTCCAACTACTCTTGCGGACTTTCTGAATGGTTTGTCGTGAGTATTACGGCTTCGTACATGGCGTAGAGGATTCGACGGTGAACAGGTTTGAGACCATCACGTGCGTCAGGAAGTGCCCTTCCTACAATAACGCTCATTGCGTAGTCGAGATATGAACGTCTCAGTTCGCGATCAATGGTGGTTTCAATAAACTCCCTGGCAAACTGCTGTTCCATATACCGACCTCCTCGTTACTCTTTTCTTTCTGCCACATAATGGCACAACTCATTTAGTCTAAGAATATATTCACCATTACTTTTAAACACTTCTCTCAGGTGTGCATTCGCCCTTCTGGCATACTCTTGTGCAAGTCTTCTGGTATCCCGTGCTCCTCCGTAATTAAGTACCAGTGATAAAATTGTCTGGATTTGATCTTCATCCTCGTTGGCAGCAAACTGCTGCTTTGAAAGGAAATCCTTAATGTGCTTTCGCTCCAAATTTGATGCCCTTTCATAAGCGAGAACGAGTGGCAATGTGATTTTATGCTCACGAAGATCTTTACCCGGGGTCTTTCCTGTTCTCTCCTCTATAGAATCATAGTCCAGTGCATCGTCGGCGAGTTGGAATGCGATACCAAAATCCAGCCCGAATTTTCTCAAAGCACGACGGGCCTCAGGAGATGAATTAATTCCAATAGCCGGTAATTCACAGGCACACGCCATGAGATACGCTGTTTTGCGGGTAATAATTTCCATGTAGGTCTCACTATTAAATTTATCTATATCGGTGTTGTAAAGCTGAATCGCTTCACCTTCGACCATCTTTATTACCACGTCGAGCAAAATCCTCATAACCTCCTGATTGTCAAGTTCCAGAGCTACCTGAGAAGCGTAAGCGAGAATATAATCTCCTGCCAGAACACTGACCTTGTTGCCCCATACCACATTTGCAGAAGGTTTACCTCGCCGCATTTCTGCCACATCCACCACGTCATCGTGAATAAGCGTCGCGGTATGAAGAAGCTCCACGATGGCTCCGGCCTTGAGAATAAAATCCTCGGGCGCCCTGACCAGCTTCCCACATAAACACGTTAAAAGCGGCCTGATACGTTTACCACCACTCTGTAAGATGTAAGAACTTACCTGCGGCAACAACTGAACCTCATGGTTGACGATAGACTGCATGTACTCATCAATGCGCCTCAATTGTGCTTTCACAGGTTTCACAATTTCCTGATACTTCACTTTTCACCCTCACCTGCCGTCAAAACATGTTGCTCTAACACCGGTGACTCATTCTCCGGGAACACTGCGTTCATTAAAGTCCGCAAGACTTCAGGCATATATGCATGGAGAAGCGCCAGGAATTCATTTTATCCAGCGTGCCCCAATCTTTTAAGCAAAGTTCTTCGTGCCTTTTTTAATACCCGCGCGGCTGTAATTAGCTCTCGCCCTGTAGGATCTATCGAAACGAGACGGCTCTTCTCGCCTTCCCGAAGCACCTCTATCGCAGCGCTGACAGAAGCATTTATGCAGGCTGTTACATTAAAACGTGTTCCGTTGGCGAGTACGTCTTTCACCTCCTGTGAAGGAGACTTGCGCCTGACCATATTGTTAACCCGTTGAATAAAAATCAGGCTGGAAAACAATCGTTTGTTTGTTTTAAAAGAAAACAGTACACTTTTCAGTGTCCTTTCCATGAGTTCATCATCTTTGCGATCTGACTCTTTAATAATAAGCGGGGCTGTACGAATAAGATTTCCTCCTACCACGGAATCAGCCCAGTATTCCCAGGCGATATGTGTGCTTCTTGGAACATGAGCGCCACGAATTAACGCGGAAGGAATAAAAAAATTGTGTGAGATAGTATCAGAGGCAAGATGGGCAAGGTACCCATAGCTGAAAGCCTTCTGGCGCTGACCAACCGAGTTCTTCAACATCTGGAAAGCGAACTTCCAGTTATGACAATGTTCATGATATGGAGCCAGATTTTTACCAAGAATTACATCAGCGCCTATCATGCCATACATAAAATCATAGATATACCTGGTAATGATAAGAGCAATACCTCCGGGTAAAGACGAGGTCGCTCGCAGAACCCCTTCAGCAATATTCAAATGAGTTCCCGGCGCCCATGCCCAGGCCTCATGGGGAATAAGTAAAATTACAACAACGAGTGTCAAAAACACAATCATTTACTCGCTCCCACCCCAATTTTACTCCAGTATCTTCCATATTTCCTATTTAATCCTGCGTCAGAAATTACTGCGACCCTGTTTATTTCAGGCCGATATCTTTTTCAACAGGTGCACGGCAAAATGAAACTTGTCCGAAGCGGAAATTTCCTGCTTTTTTCCGTCAGGCGAAATCAGAAAACCGCTGACCTCTCCACTCCCGAAACTCTCCGGAATTTTGTTAGCGACAATAAAATCCAGCCCTTTGTCACGTAACTTTTTCAACGAATTTTCAAACAGATCATGAGTTTCTGCTGAAAAACCCACAAATAAGCGATTTTTTTTCAAGTGCTGGATAGATTTCAAAATGTCTTCTGTTCTTATCAAATTCAGTGTAAAGTTTCCCCTGTCCTTTTTTATTTTTCGCTCTTCAATAATATCGGGCCTGAAATCAGCCACGGCAGCTGACATGATAAGCACATCCGCTGACTCCAGTTCATCGCGAACTGCTTCCAGCATTTCCACTGCAGAAACAATTTCTTTTACATTGATCTGTGACGGCACTCTGGGATGCAGGGGTCCTGTAATCAATGTAACATCAGCACCCAGAGCATAACTTGCTTTCGCCAGCTCCACCCCCATAATTCCGGTTGAACCGTTTGTGAGGAATCTGACAGGGTCTAAATATTCACGCGTGGCCCCCCCGGTAACAAGAATTCTCTTACCTTTAAAAGGTCCAGAGGCAACAGCCCGCAAAATTTCAAGAACAATGTCATCAATATGGGCAAGACGCCCTTCCCCTTCTTCACCACATGCAAGATACCCACTGCCAGGGTCCACAAATGTAAATCCTTTTGCTTTTAATTCTTCCACGTTCCTCTTTACAACAGCATTTTTCCACATACGTACGTTCATGGCAGGTGCTACCACCACAGGACCTTCATGAGCAAGGACGGAGGCAGTAAGAATATCATCTGCAAGCCCTGCAGCAAGCTTGCCAATAATATTTGCTGTTGCAGGAGCAATGATAAACGCCTGTGCACCTCTTGAAACTTCAATATGATCAATTCCTTCCTCTCCCATTTCAAAGGGACTTAACAGAACCCTGTGACCACTGAGTGTCTGGAAAACAAGCGGTGTCATAAACTGCTGGGCTCCTGGTGACATAACAACGTGAACATCACAGCCCAGGTCTCTCAGTTGTCTGATAATTTCGGGAGCTTTATAAATGGCGATACTTCCCGTAACTCCCAAAACGACTTTTTTACCCTCAAGAAAATCTTTTTTCATTTCCTTTCAGTCCGATGTGGTTTTGTAACAGTGTATATTTTCTGGTATCATTCAGCCAAATGAAAGGTTTTTCGATATTAAAAGCACAACGTCGCGATAGACCAGCAATACTGTTTCAATGAAGATAACAAAGGGGTCATTGCTGTTGGCGGCAGCCATTTCATTCTCAGCAACCTCTGCATCTGCCCAATTTTTAAAAGGGCTTAAAGAAGCCTCTCGAAAAGACCTGTCAAAGCCACCTGTCGTCCAGCCCGTACCGGTACTGACCTCCAAGCTATTCGTTACCATTCGGGGTAAGACATTTCCAGGTGCGTATGTGTTTATTACAGGAGGCTCATCTCCTGCAGGAATCATGGCCGACCCATCAACCGGAGAATTTGAAATTGACGTATTTTTACGACCAGAAACTATAAATAAACTTTCTATCAGAGCCATAGATCGGCGAGGGCGCACCACACCTTCTACTGTTGTTGAAATTCAACAAACGCTTACGCCTGCAGAAGCTCCCATTGTGTACACGTATGAAGAATACACCAATAAAACCATGGTAGACATTCACGGTCGCACGCGGCCGGGATACAAAGTTGTTGCGTATGGTGGGAGATACCCTTCTACAGCAAAAGCAAGTGAAACAGGTGACTTTACAATAAGTGTGTACTTGAACGCCAACGCTACAAACCGCATCCGGATTGCGGCAGTTGATCGCGTGGGCAACATGAGCCCTTTTACAGAAATCGAAATTGTACATGACTCCGTCCCACCTTATCCTCCTGCCGTCACACGATATCCCACAAAAACACGTAAAACTCTCATCACCGTGGAAGGCACAGCAGAACCCTCAGCCAAGGTTGTGTTTGAAGGGACGGTTAAAAAGCAGACCATTCCTGTGGATGAATACGGACATTTTAAGGGTTTACTGGAGATAGAAAAGTTTACACTTTCAAGCCGGGTTAACCGCATTTACGTGTACGCTGTAGATCGCGCCGGCAATAAAAGCGAACCTACAGAAATTATCATTACGCATGTGCACTTCTTTAAAAAACACATGCTTCATGTGCGCTCGGGGTTTCACATCTATCCACCATCTGATTTTCTCACAGACATACAGACAAAACCCTCTGAAACCCTCGGACCTGCACTGGAAGTATCATACGATTATGTATTTAAAGCTCCATTCTCTATCGGTGCATCAGTGGGCACGTATGGTTCCCTCGGCAATACTGTTCTTGCCTCGTATATCAATACAAAATATGACATCTATACAGTTGCATTTTATGTACTTCTGCGTCCTTCCCTTCACTTCATGCTGGAAAAATTCGACATATATCTCACTGTAAGCGGGGGTTTTCTCAATTTGGTTAAAATCGTCCAGACCAGACAGGGAACAAGCTCCTCTACAAACCTTAACAATTTCCAGACGTGGCTGGTAAAGTTCAGCGTGGGGGTGGATTACTATTTCAGAGATGAGTGGTCTGTGGGTATTGAGGAGTCGTATGGTGTTTCATATATACCCAGCGCCAACGAAATCGGTTCTTATTTTGACCCGGGTGGAAACGTAATTACCATCAATGCCGGATACCACTTTTAAAGATGGCTACACCTCCAGACAAAACAAAATTCCATAGTATCCTCGCTGCACTTGTGAAAACCGTAAAAACCATCGGGATGTATCCTGAAGGCCATCCATCGCTGAAAAACGCGGCAGAAAAAAATTACAGATCGCTCGTACAGGAGCTGGGCGAGACAGGAAGAGTTGAAATCAAAATCAAGCGCAAGTCACTCACGGTAAACGAAACAGACATGCCAATGGAAGATCCCATTGCAACCGACCTTATAGAAACATGTTTCTGGCGTCGCATTGGCACTATAGAAATTTTCCCGAAAGTCTCATTCGACGAATTTCTGCTTTTTTGCAAATTACTGACACTGCCCCGAGAACAGTTTGAAGTGGAAACATTCGCGGAGGATTACCTGGCAAGAAATGAGATCAAACACATCTGGATCAACAACATTCCATTTCACGCCGTAAAAGAAAAGTACGAAAAACGCCTGGGCAGCTACAGTATCGACCAGCGAATGGTCAACTTCTTCAAACAATTAGAAGAGGAGAAAATAACCCCTGAAGTTTTATGGAATGCCCTGAGCCGCCTGAGCACTCTGGAGGAACCCAACGAATATTACAATCTCCTCAAGCGGGTTGTCCCTGCCGTGAGAAAAGCCCCTGTGGAGGAAAAAGAATTTGCAGAGGTTACGGTCGAAATAGCAAAGTTACTGGCTTCACACTTTACCAGTCAAGCCAAACATCCCCTCATAAGGAAATTCGCTGGCGAAGGACTTCGCTCAATGGCCGACGAAAAAATTTTAAAAGTGCTGGCACGGGTTCTCATTCATTCTAAAAGTGACAAAAACATACCTCTCATCAATACTTTTGCAGCCATAGGACCTCTTGCGATCAAGCCCCTTGTAGAGGAATTGAAAACGCTAACAGACATGACCGCTGTAACAAAATTAGCGCGTGTCCTTTCTCTTATGGGAGAAGAAGCATCAAGGCACGTAAAGCCTCTTCTCCAATCAGAAGATTTAAACCATGTGCGAAATGCGCTTCACGTCATGAGTGTGCTTCGCGATCCTCTTTCGGTAAAGGAAGTTGCTGCTTTTTTAAATCACGATAGTGCGCAGATACGGTCGTTTGCTTACAGAGCGTTGTTGAGCATCAGTACCCCGGAAAGCATCGAGCTTATGGTTTCTCACCTTCAAAAAGCTCCCGACGAAGAAGTGTTGCAAATTTTAGACAGTCTTCTCCGGGTCGCTTACCGAAGTAACGCGGAGCGATTAGAGCGAGCGGTGGTGGAATTGTTCAAAACACGTAAAAACATGGATTTGAAAATGAAACTTATGGATTTTCTCGCGACGTCCAGTTCATCTTTTGCACTCGATACCATTACTGCTGTAATTCTCAGAAAAGAAGGGTTCAGTAAATCCATTCCCCCTGAAAAACTCAGCACCTTTGTAGAAAGAATATTCAAAATCCCTACAGGCCAAAAGGTAAAAATTCTCTACCGATTAATGACTGAAGGTAAAAACGACATTGTACGATTTGCTTCTCACAAATTGGGAGCATTTGCTGAGTTCTACCTGTAATCAATGGACAAACACATCTTAGATGAAATAGCTTCATCCCTGATAGCTCTTGTTGGAGCGCTTCGTCTCTACCCTCCAGGTCATCCTGCTGTGAAAGGTCCTCTATCGCGCTTTCTCGATGCATCGCGTCCTTACATATTTGAAAAAAATCACCTCCTCATTCGCTTTTACGAAGACCTGATTGTGGTGGAAGGTGAACCCGCGTATGACCTTGCTGCTCAAAGCGAAGAGGTATGCAGGTTCTTTAAAGAAAAAGGAATAGAAGGTTTTGAACTTCACAGGGGAATTCAGGAATCAGACGTTGTTACTTTTCTTCAAACACTTTTAACCACGGATGCTCCTCCTGAAAAAATTCCGGAAATTCTTCAAGCACAGAACATCCACCGTATTACCCCGGTATCATTCCACAAGGAAGAAGACATATCCCGCAAGGCCAGGCGCATATATCGAGAAGCAAAAAAATTCATCATAGATATCATGAGTGAAACGAAAACCGGTAAAACACCCAAAAGTGGTGAAAAAGCAGTGGAAATGATGGAAGAAATAGGTGACATAATGGATCAGGATATCAACGCCGTGCTTCCTCTCGTGATACTTCAAGATTACGACGAATATACTTTCAATCATTGTGTAAATGTGGGGATTCTGAGCCTCGCCCTTGCCAAAGCGGTGGAAATGCCTGTGGAAGAAGCCATAGCTATCGGTGTTGGAGGAATGCTGCACGACATTGGAAAAACAAAGGTTCCCAAAAACATTCTCTTGAAAACATCCAAGCTCACCACTGAAGAATGGGAGTTGTTAAAAGCTCACCCTGTATTCGGTGCCCAGATAGCAAAGGAAATGGGAAGCCTTGATGCTTACACTATCAGAGTGATATATCAACATCATGTAGGCCTGAACCTTAAGGGATACCCGCAGCTCAAAAACCCGGACGAACTTGTCCGCGGTGCCATCATTGTCGCCACCTGTGACAATTATGATGCCATGACAACACAGCGTCCCTATCAGATGCGCATGGATCCTTCGCAGGCCTTGAAAATTATGGAAAAGAAGGTGGGCTCATTCCTTGATCCATTTATTTTTTCCAGATTCGTCCAGATGATGGGGAAATATCCACTGGGCTCCATTGTACGCCTTGATACCTCAGAAGTAGGGGTGGTATCCCGCGTCAACCTCAAGGAACCGGATCTTCCATATGTAAAAATCATCATGGACAGTCACGGAAACAAACTCGACAAACCATATGAAGTCAATACAGCCGACCGTGACCCTGCCACCGGACAGCTTCGCCGAAGAATTGTCGACTTTGTCGACCCTTTAACACGGGGGCTTATAGAGGTAACACATTACTTTTCACTTGAAGAGGGATAGTACCGATCGGCCAGGATGCAACTGGGCCGACCGTCCCCCGCTTTCTCAAAGATGGAAAGGTCGTTTCTTCATTACCAGTGCTTCTATCGCTTCATATGCCAAATGGATATCTCTCAGCCTCGATGACTGCATCTGCAACCTTTATCTTGTATTCAATAGAGCTATACCCCAAGCGATCAAGCAACGTTTCTATTTCCCTTGCAGCAGACACCACATCAGTAAGCCCGGTATACCTGCCTACTGATTCAACTGCGCATATGGTTTCAGTAACAAAGTCTTCAATCATCGCTTTGAGTACATTGAGATGAGCCTCGCTGTTTCCACGATACACCCGACGAATTGTAGAATCGAGCGCAAGAATATTAATAACCGCATTTGCAAGGAGCTCAATTACAATTTCCTCCTCCTGAATTTTTTGCATGTACTTCATACCCGCCTGTTGAATCGCAACCACTACCAGCCTTTTCAGGAGTTCGTTCAATACTGCTTCATTCTGAACTGCTCCAAGGTCAACATCAATATTGAACCCGGAAATATTCTTAATGTCCTCAGTCGCTTTGCCTGCAAAATCCATAAGGGGTATTTGGCCCTTCATCGCGCGCCGCATAATGGTGCCGAAGGTAACAAGCCGGTTGATTTCGTTGGTTCCCTCAAAAATGCGGTTAATACGGGCATCCCTGTAGGGCCTCTCTACAGGGTATTCTTCCATATAACCGTACCCCCCGAAAATCTGGATAGCATCATCAATCACCTTACCGAGCGTTTCAGAACCATACACTTTGGCTGCAGAATCCTCTATGTTATGTTCTTCAATCACGTCCACCATTTTCTTCCAGTAGTCTTCCCCCGAAGCATCAACACCGCACTTCAAACTTTCTATGTAAGATGCGATTCTGAAAACAATGGACTCTAAAGCAAATGTACGTGCAACCATATCTGCGATTTTACGTTTAATCATCTGGAAGTTGGCAATGGGCTGACCAAACTGTTTTCTTTCCTTAGCATAGAGAATGGTCTCTCGAATAATTCTTTTGCATCCACCTGCACTTGATGCAGCAAGAGAAAAACGTCCGAGGTTGAGAGTATTGAATGCGATCTTATGACCACGACCGATCTGCCCAAGCACATTCTCAGCGGGAACCTTCGCATCTTCCAGGTATACGGCACACGTGGAAGACCCGTGCAATCCCATCTTTTTCTCCTCTGGTCCAACAGAAACACCCGGATAATCTTTTTCCACAATAAATCCTGTAAACTTTTCGCCGTCAATTTTGGCGTACACGATGAACATATCAGCGAATCCTGAGTTTGTGATCCATTGCTTGGAACCATTGAGAATGTAGTACTTTCCATCAGAAGAAAGTTCCGCCTTTGTCTTGATGGACATGGCATCTGAACCCGCTGTAGGTTCGGTGAGAGCGTAGGCGGATATTTTCTCCGCCGTTGCGAGAAGAGGCAGGTACTTCTTCTTCTGATCTTCGGTTCCGAAGTAAAGAATTGGCATCGTCCCGATAACACAATGAGCACCGATGGTGGCGGAGAAAGATGCATTACCCGCAAGTTTTTCTTTAACAATGGCCGAGGAAATTTTGTCCATACCAAGGCCTCCGTATTGTTCGGGAATATCCACCATCGTTAAACCCAATTCCGCAGCCTTCCTGAGAAGCATCTTGTTCAACTCGTACTTTTTCTCCCCTTCGAGGTCTTCGATTACGGGAATCACCTCTTTTTCAACAAAATCGTCGGCAGTCTTGGCGAGCATTTTGTGTTCTTCGGTAGCCCCTTCCGGGTACATCTCATCCCCTTCAGTGACACCTTTCATAAGAAATTCACCACCCTTTAATGGCTCCATGTTTTTAAATTCACTCATGACATCACCTCTCCACTTTTATTGGTTTTCAATAAATGAATGATTATTCATTCACTCGGCTTTGTCAAGTTTCTTCCGCAATGGCACTGCCTGGATTTGCGTTACTGGATAAGAAGATGCTTGAGAACAGCTTTTGCTGTGTGAAGTCGGTTTTCTGCTTCTTGAAAAATCATTTCTGCAAAACGCTCAAAAACAGCTTCTGAAATTTCATATCCTTTGTAAGCGGGGAGGCAATGAAGCACAATGACATCTTCTGAAGCTACTGCTACCAGTCTTTCATCCACAGTAAAACCCGCAAAGTCGCGCAGGCGTTCTTCTTTCTCTTCTTCCATGCCCATACTTACCCACACATCTGTTGCGATGACATCTGCACCTTCACAGGCAACACAAGGATCATGAAAGATTTTCACATCACTCCCACGCGCAAGATCCTTCACGTGTGCTTCGGACGGTGTATATTTTTCTGGCACAGCAATGTGCAAACGGTAGCCAAAACATCCCGCACCTTCAATCCACGAATTGCACACATTATTCACATCACCCACGTAGGCAATACACAGGTCCTCAATACGACCCTTGTATTCTTTAACAGTCATCACGTCAGCAAGAAGTTGAAGTGGATGGTGTTCATCGGTAAGAGCATTAATTACAGGCACGCGTGACCATTTTGCAAACTCTTCGACACGTGCATGTTCAAAGGTTCTTATGGCAATGGCGTCCACAAACCTTGACAGGACACGTGCCGTATCAGAAATGGACTCTCCCCGACCAAGTTGCATATCGCGTGACGAAAGCACCAAGGGATACCCTTCCATGGAGCTCACAGCCACTTCCAGCGATACACGTGTGCGCGTGGAGGGCTTCTCAAATATAAGAGCGACGTGTTTCCCTTTTAAGGACACCTGAAGTTCGCATTTCTTCATGGAGATGGCATCATTCACTATCTGGATCAACTCTTCCCTGCTGAGATCCCGGAGTCTCAAAAAATGCTTCACTGAAAATCCTCCCTTAAACATTGCTCCAAAACCTTTACTGCCTTTCTCACTTCTACTGGTTTTACAGTCAGGGGAGGAAGGAAACGAAGTGTATTTTCACCTGCACGCGTCAGCAGCACGCCCCGATTAAGACATCCATTTATCACATCCTTTACAGGTACGTTAACGTCAACACCCCAAACGAGCCCCGTTCCCCTGATTTCTCCCACAACATCAGGCATTCTTTCACGAAGAGAGAGCAGGAGTTCCCTTAGAAATTGACCTTTATTCCTGACACTTTGAAGAAACCTTTCAGATTTTACTGTTTTCACAACAGCCAGTCCTGCTGCACACGCAACAGGATTTCCCCCGAACGTCGAGGCATGATCACCGGGACCTAAATGTTCCTGAACACGAGGTCCAACAATAATCGCCGAAAGCGGCAGTCCTCCACCCAAAGCCTTGGCTGAAAGAATCACGTCTGGTTGGACACCATAATGTTGAAAAGCAAAAAAACAACCAGTCCGTCCAAGCCCGGACTGGATCTCGTCGACAACCAGAAGCACTCCAAAAACCCTGCATAACCTCTCTATCTCTTGAACGTACTGCTTTTCAGCAGGCCGTATTCCCGCGCCTTCAATTTGGATGACCTCTGTAAACACAGCGCATACATCTTTTGTGAGCTCGCGCTTCAGGGTTTGAATATCTCCAAAAGGGACAAATTTGACCCCCCTGAGTAAAGGCCCAAAGTTTTTACGGTAATGACGCCCCCAGGTAAGGGAAAGAGCACCAGCAGTGCGACCATGAAAAGAACCCTCCATGGCGATAATCTTCCAGCAGCTTTTACCTCTCGTTTGAATTCCATATCTTCGTGCGAATTTGATGGCTCCCTCAACAGCTTCTGCACCTGAATTTCCGAAAAACACTTGGTAACCTGGAAGGTGTCCTGTCAGTTCGCGGGCCAGCTCGGCTTGTACGTCACTATAAAAAAGATTGGATACATGCATATACCGCTGTGTTTGTTCTTTTACAGCCTTCACAACACGAGGGTGACAGTGCCCCAGGTTAAGGACTCCAATACCAGACGTAAAGTCCAGATATGCTCTGCCATCGCGATCGTAAAGCCACGATCCAGCTGCTCTCTCAACACTCAGTGGAAATCGAGAATACGTGCCAAGAATATGAGCCTCTGAAAGCTCTATATCACGAATGTTTTTTTTTCTCACGCTATGAACTCCGTACCAATTCCCTCACGTGTGAAAATCTCCAGAAGAACCGCGTGCTCAACAGTACCGTTGATAATGTGGGATTTGGTTACACCACCCTCCACCGCACCCAAGCACGCCTGAACCTTGGGTATCATTCCCTCTGCAATAATTCCTTCCTTGAGGTACCTGCGCACTTTGCGTCGGTTCATGCTGTGGACATGCCTACTGCGCTTATCCAGAACCCCGTCCACATCTGTAAGCATCATCAGTTTTTCAGCCTTTAAAGACACGGCTATCTTAGAAGCAGCCTCATCAGCGTTAATGTTTACAGCCTCGCCATTGTGTGTTACTCCGGTAGGCATAATCACTGGTATAAAACCTTCACGTACCAGTCGCTGAATCACCTCTGCATCCACACGTTCGACTTCTCCTACCAGCCCTATATCTTTTCCCTTTGGTGCAATTTTCCGGGCAATAATACATGCACTGTCATTTCCCGAAAGACCAATGGCCCTGCCCCCGTACTGATTGATGAGTCTTACTATCTCCATGTTCAGACGCGCAAGAGCCATTTCCACATATTTAAGTGTTTCATTATCTGTTACTCGCAACCCCTGAAAAAACTTAGGTTTTTTGCCCATGCGTTCAAGTAGTTTGTTAATTTCAGGCCCCCCTCCATGAACCACCACAACACCAATTCCCACAAGCCGTAAAAGCGCCACATCCTGTGCAAACTGGTGGAGATTTTCCCCACTGGTCAGTACCTTGCCACCAATTTTAATCACAAAGAGTTTCCCTGCAAATGTACGAATGTACGGTAAAGCTTCAAGTAACACCCGCGCTTTCTCAATCAGTTCCTTCACGGAAGTCCTCAATCAATCTCTATGAAATAATCCTCTGTAACGGGATTGGCGAGCAGTTTGCGGCACATATCTTTGACTGCATCCTCTACTTTGGACCTGTTTTCGGCTGCCATTTTCAACGATATAACCTTACCCATACGAACATCAGAAAGCCCTTTGAAGCCCAGCTTCTTCAGTGACTGCTCTACCGTCTTCCCCTGAGGATCAAGCAGACCCTCTCGCGGCATCACTATTACCCTCACTTTAAAAAACTTCAATTCAAAACCTCCAGCACTTTCTTCCACTCCTCTCTCACGCGATCAATAATCAAGCCAGTGTGTCGAAGCGCGTGCTTCATATCAAAACATTTATCCAGCTCTTCCGCTGAAAGATACGACATGATTTCTTCGTCAGCCTTTAAATACTCCAGAAATTCTCCACCTTCGTCCCAGCATTTCAGGGCGTTACGCTGAACAAGAATATAGGCCTGGTCTCTACTAAGTCCTTTATCAATAAGAGCCAGAAGCACCGACTCGCTGAATACAAGCCCCCTGGTGAGATTGAGATTCGCTACGGCCTGTGCCACATCTACCTGAAGTCCCTCGAGGATGTTCTTTAATCTGTTGAGCATAAAGTCAGTTGCAATGGTGGCATCCGGTGCAATAACCCGTTCCACCGATGAATGACTGATATCCCGCTCATGCCACAGGGGCATGTTTTCCAGGGCCGCCAGAGTATACGAACGAACCAGCCGTGCCAAGCCCGTGATATTTTCCGAAAGTACAGGATTCTTTTTGTGAGGCATCGCAGAGGACCCTCTTTGACCTCGACCAAAAGGTTCCCACACTTCACGCACCTCTGTACGCTGAAGGTGGCGTATTTCAACCGCGATTCTTTCCACCATTCCTGCACAAAGCGCCAGTGCCGTGAAAAATGCAGCGTGACGATCTCTTGGCACTACCTGGGTAGACACAGGTTCTGGTCTAAGCCCGAGCAACTCAAGAGCTCTGCGTTCTAAATCCGGAGAGACGTGTCCGTATACACCCACAGCTCCTGATATTTTACCGACAGAAATTTCTTTAACAGCCTCCTTCATCCGTTTTACATTCCTCGCTGTCTCAGAGAGCCAGGACGCAAATTTCACCCCAAGGGTGATAGGTTCCGCATGAATACCGTGTGTGCGTCCCACGGCAGGAGCATCTGAATACTCAAGCATCAGCGACTCTATAACTTCTCCAACCTTTTTGAGGTCATCCAGCAAAATATATCCCGCCTCCCGTAACTGAAGAGCAAAAGCTGTGTCCAGCACATCTGAAGATGTCATTCCAAAATGAAGAAAACGCACATCTTCAGGATTTGCCTGTTCAGCCACGTGCACAAGAAACGCAATGACATCATGACGAACCGTATTTTCAATTTCCTGGATACGCGATACATTAATTTTTACCCTTTCCCTTACTCGTTGAGATGCCCCACGTGGTATTCTGCCCTCTTCTTCAAATACTTTTAATACTGCAAGCTCTACATCAAGCCAGAGATTAAACTTTCTTTCCTCCGTCCATACAGCCTGCATTTCTTTACGTGTGTATCGTGGAATCATTTTGCCACCACTTTGAAACGCATGGTCGCGAGATTAAAACCTTCCGAATCATACACTTCACATCGACCTGTACCTTCAAAATCAGGAGGAATTCGCTTACTGGAATACGTACGATAATTAGAAGAACGAATAGGCAAACGGATTGTGGCCGCCTTCTGATTGTTCAGATACCACACATGTGTTATGTAAACCTTCTTGCGTGCTCCCGTCACCCGCGTAAAACAATAAAGTTTCCTCACGCCCTTGGGGAATTCTTTACCAACACCAATAGGCCGCCTCTCTCGAACATCACGTGCAATATAACCCTCTTCAACGCCTATTTTCCCCTCATCTATATTAAAAGAACCCGAAAGATACTTTTTGTATTTCACTCCGGTATTTTCCCTTGTTTTTGGCTTTTCCTCGGGTGCGGCTTTAGCATGCAGCACGTTCTGAGAAACAAATAATCCCACAATCAGTACAAAAAGTACCATGCGATGTCCCATCTCAAACATCTCCTGAAGCAGAATATAATAAATATAAATCAACGGAGCGTAAGTTGTCACTACTATACTTATATTACCCACCCGCCCGAGCCCTGATTATTCGGCGCACCCTGCAATTCTTATATTGCCCAATCCACCCGAGCCTTACTTTTCGGCACGCACCAATCACGCGTGCCGTGCGCGCCGAACTTTATATTCCCAACCGATCCCTCTGATTCTTTGCCGGCGCGCAATCCACATGCGCACCTCCTGTTTCGCAGCATCCGGTCACTGCGAGGAGTTACACCAAAGGCAGGACGACGAACCAGTCCCAGAGATTGCTTCGCACTGCTATAGCAGCGCTCGCAATGACGGCGCTTCCTCAGTCACTGCGAGGAGCGAGCACGCCTCTGGTAAATGCCCTTACCAGTCATTGCGAGGGAGCGAAGCGACCGAAGCAATCTCACCCCCACACACCCCACCGCGACTGAAACCTCAGCATTGAACCCCGAATGTCCAATGTTGAGACCAGACCCCGGGGCTATTTCTTCAGCAAATATAAAGTTTGTGCGTGAATAAAAGAGAGTACCCGCTTCTTTTTCAGAGTATTAAGACCGGCCTTTAGAATCATCTCCTTTATATCATCCGGATCTACGAAAATAATTGATCCCTTTCCTTTAACACGGCGCCAGCTTTCGTGCACCAGGTTCTTCTCATAAACCGATATAATCACAAACTCCCTGCTCACACGTGCTGCCTCTGTCAATATCTCCTGTGCATGTTCCCATGCCTCCAGGTGATGCAAAAGCCGCAAGCAAAGAACAGCTCGAAACATGTTGTCTCTGAATGGTAATTCGTGCGCTGAACATCGAACGCGGAATCTGTAAAATGCAGGCAGAGCTCTCAGCATGTCCATAGAAAGATCTGCGGCAACAGGGCGGCCTGCCTCAGGAAAAGCAGCAGCCATTCTTCCGTATCCAGAAGGCACATCCAGAATCAAATCTCCCGGAGCCAAAAACGAGAACCACTGTTTTACAATTCTTAACTCGCGTACGTGGAGTATGCGCTGATCCGGGGTCCTGTAGCGCCTGAGTGCATATTTTTTCACCTCATCCTGACCAAAATCCGAGCCCAGGAGATCTCTGTAAGAGCCAACTTTTTGATCGTTTTTATTATTCACTGGTTAAGAGATTGTAAATTTCAGCAGTACGTATTACCCTGCGCGAGCCGGTGTCCAGATTTGTTACTACAGGTACGTGCATATGTTCCCTGTGCAATGAACCATGAGTGGCCAGATGTTCAGGAATTTCAAATTCAGCTGCGCGCAGGTCATATCCTGGTTTTGCCGTAACCAGCACATCACCACACCTTGAAGATTCCAGAAGCTGAACCGCGGCAAACGGAGCGTCAGGATATTCTGTCCAGGCTGTCTCCTGTAAAATGCCCTCAGGAGATGCCTCCACATTTTTCCCCAGGCGGAAAGGATCTCCTTGAATACGTCTGTAAATAATACGCCCGTCTTTTATGCCCACCTCCGCGCAACCTTCTCTGCTGAAAACCGTAAGCCTATCCCTTCCCGAACGCACCAACACCTGGTCTACTTCCTCTCTCTCAAGGAGCAACTCCACAATACCGGAAGATTTTATCTCGGTGGGTGACGGCGGACTGTTCCAACCGTTACTTCCTCGAAGGTATATGTGCGACATGCCATTTCCAGAAATCATATTGATAATTTTTGGATTTCTCCAGGCCCTGAAAGTTTTGGGATAATAAAACACACCTTCAAAGGACTTTTCCAGCAAGCGGTCGAGATCCAGATGTGTATGTGTATGCGTAAGGCCATGATCAGAAGTAACTGCAAATTTAACATTCGCATATCCTTCTCGCCTTGCTTCTGTCAGTATCCTTCCAAAAAGGGTATCAAAGTTTTCATAAGCGTGTTTCACCTTGTCTGAGAACGGATGTGAATGATGTGAAAGTTCATCCACTGCTGGAAATACAGCGTGAACAAAATCAGCTCCCCTTTTGATAGCCTGAACTACATAGGCAGCCGCCCTTTCGTCCGTTTTCAACCACTCACCCGTCAGCCTGCCGTAAGGTGTCAAGTATACACGAATGAAATACCCCAGACGGTACTTTACAGGTACACCTCGATTAACACTGGCAAACACTGTAAACGGCCGATTAAAATGATCGTATATCAGTGGCACGTCACGTGCGAGGTCCACATCTATAAGAAATGCACCAAATCCCACATAACTGCGATACTTTACAAAAGATACTTTTTTGCGAGAAAAAACTTCCCTGTTGAACCATCGAATACCAGGCACATTACAGCGTCCCGGAAAACAACCTGTCAGCATGGGCAAATGCGCGGGACCCGTGGTGGAAGGAAACGTGGTGATACCCAGAAGTGGTTCGGCAGTAGAGGCTTCCTTCTTCAGGTGAGGTAATTTTCCTGCTGCGAAAAATTCGCAGAACAGGTCATACCTCGCACCATCAAGAACGATAAGCAACGTCAGGCTTTTCACAGGTGGTGAGTATAAATCGCCTCTTGTTTTGACGTAAAGGTCCACACGCTGTAAACTCACGGGTTATGAAGAAAAACTACACCAGGGGACTGGAAAAAGAAGGAATTTTTACTCTGGTCATGCCGTCTCCTTTTCCCCAGGTAGAAGATATTCGAGCTTACCTCATTGATGCAGGGGGCAAATGGTTCATGGTGGATACAGGTGTTAAAACACCCGATGCCCGTGAATCTCTTTTCAAAAGAATGGAGGAAATCGGCGTAAAACCGGAAGATGTCACAACAATATTCATCACTCACCACCACATTGACCATGCAGGTAACGCCCGCCTCATTGCAGAGAAGGGAGGCGGCAGCATTTATATCCATCCTGCAGAAGGTGAAAAAATCGAAGAAGAAAAAGGACCTCTACTGTGGGAGCGCAGTAAGGACACTTACGGAGAATTCTTTCGAAAAATTGGTATGCCGGAAAGTGTTATAAACTTTCTCAATTTTTTCGACTCCAGATTTGACCAGTTCATAGACCTCATACCACGCCACCTCATAAAACCGGTGCATCCCGGCTCAGAATACCGCATTGGCGATTGCACCATCCGCGCTCTCAATTTTCCAGGCCACACTCCAGGTATGATTAACTATTTTCTCGTAGAGCGAGGGATACTTTTTTCAGGCGACCATATTATCAAAACCATTACCCCCAATGCCCTGCTGGAGCTTGATGAGAAAGGTAATACAAAAAAAGCATTGATCTCGTATATGAATTCTCTGGAAAAAACCTGTGAACTCAAGATCCGCATGGCACTTTCTGGGCACGGAGACCCTGTTACGGATATAGAGGAGCACGTGGAAAAGCTGTTCCAGTTCTACGAACGTCGCAAACAAAGAGTCCTTAAAGCCCTCGAGGAAGCTGGTCCCATGAAGCTTTACGATCTCACTCTTACGGTTTTTCCCATGGTGCGGTTATACGACATTTACCTGGCTGTATCCGAAGTGCTGGGACTCATCGAATTGCTGGAATGGGAAGACCGCGTACGCCGTTTTGAAAAAGAGAGTTTTGAATACTGGGAAATTACAGGAAACTGAACAGCTCCCCCTGGTATGGCTTGTTTTTTCGCGCAGGTGTTCCACCGGTGACAGACTCTCTGGAAGCAAGGGGTTTTCCTTTCCACGTGCTGAAAGGCCCCGCCCTTTTCAGATCAACACCCACGCACTTCAGGTCTTCAGCATTCCGTATGAAATTTCTGTGCGAAAGCAATTTACTTGCTGTGGCAGGACCTATTCCAGGCACCCTCAACAACTCTTCCTTTCCGGCCCGTGAAAGTTCCACGGGGAAAAAATCTGGATTTCTCAGAGCCCACCAGGTTTTGGGATCGATGCTCAGCGGAAGATTTTCTTTTACCCCGCTGAACAACTCTTCTGGCCTAAATCCGTAATGTCGAATAAGGCTGTCAGCCTGGTAAAGTCTGCGTACTCTTACCGGCAGATCCGGCTGTTCACGAGGCAGACACGCATCCTCCACCACTCGCCTGAAAGGAGAGTAGTACACTCGTTTGAGGCCCAGCTCTCGATACAGTCGGTAAGCCATCTTAATGTACTCAACGTCCCGAGCGTAAGTGGCTCCGACCATCACCTGTGTTGTTTGTCCCGTGGCATACACCAGTGATCCCCCTCCTCCTTGCCTCTCACCTATCAGGCGCGCAAGCCTGCGCATCACCTGAAACATGTACGCATGGCTTTTAGCGGGTGCAATGCGTCTCAGCCCTTCTTCGTCAGGACACTCCAAATTGATGCTTACCCTGTCAGCATACCTCACGGCTGCATCTACAAGTGAAACGTGTGCACCGGGTAAAATCTTCAGGTGGATATACCCGGTGAAATTCCATCTTTTGCGAAGAAGCCACGCAGTTTCTATCATCCGCTCCATCGTGCGTGTGGGATTTGAATGAACGGCAGAGCTGAGGAAAAGACCTTTAACAACTCCCCTGCGGTAAAGACCCGCTGTAAGTAAGGCTAACTCCGCGGGTTGAAAACTCACCCGTGGCACATTCAGGCGCCAGCGGTTAGTGCAATACGCGCAGTCATGACTGCACGCATTTGTAAAAAGCACCTTGAGAACGGGCATTACACCTCCCGGTGTCTTGGCAGGATAAACAGGCAGGTGCTTTAAAGACATACCCTCCGCACACGGGCCACATGCATCAAAACGCGCGGCCATACCCAGCAGGAGCATCTTCCCTTCCAGTGACTCATACCTTTTCTTCAACACTTCTGCCATATGCCATATATTTTACCATACATATATACACGGTGAATCACGCAAATTTATCCCGGGCTCGCAGACGCACAACCGACGACCATCGCATCGGGAAGCACCTGTAGACGCAATTCCAATCAATGCACAAAACAAAAATAGAACCACCCCCTTCAAGTAAAAAAAGACAACCCCTGCCCCCTGGAGCTGTAAACATCAATAAGGTTTTGTCCCGAGCCAGAAGACAAAATATCAATTGCCAAATTTTGAATGCAATAAACTTAAAGCTCACCAGACCACCACCAGGAATGGTGCCTGGACATGCTGCTCAGACAGGTGCAGTTCCAAACATCCCCATCCTCAGAGCAAAAAGAGTGAAATTTTTATTTTAATTTTGTACCCGAATAATTTGGTGACAAATGAGGTTGAATCAGTTATATACAGATGAAGGTTTACGGTCTGTGAATCAAAGTATAAAATAAAAAAAGAAGAAAAAATTAACAGGTCAGGTGAAGCATGGGTGAAATAGGAATAATCATCAACAAAAACGCAAAACGAAACAAAAAGGACCCTGGTGTGGTGGATCGAGTGAAAGATATCGTCGGCCGGCACGGCATTGTGGAGGTTACAGAAAAAATCGAGGACATCAGTGAAAGTGTGAAACGATTCATCGCCGAAAGGGTGAAGGTTATCGGCATATCAGGAGGAGACGGCACGTTTCATCAAACCATCACCCACATCATCAATACCTATCGTGACAGAGCATTGCCATACCTGATCCACCTCAAACAGGGAACCATGAACACCATCGCCCGGGGTTTTCACATTCGACAGAGGCAGGATGAAATCCTCCACCGCATCCGCTCCTACATTGAAGGGAAACTCATCTCTACCCCGAAAGTTGTGGAAAGACCAACGATCTGTGTGGAAGAAAGATACGGATTCGTATTTGGTACCGGTCTTCCGGCGAATTTTCTCCAGCTTTATTATCAGGGAAAACTGCGCGGGCCTCTTAAAGCTCTATATATGATTATCCGGGGGGTCATCTCCCATATAATGGGCACTGGATACGCAAAAAAAATCACACAGCCCGTAGAATGTCGCATCGAGGTCGATGGTCAAAGGGTCAGCGAAGGCCCCCATACAGGCGTGCTTGTTTCCACTGTTGCGAGCATGGGATTGGGTATGAAAGTGGCATACCGGGTGGAGCAATATCGTGACCGTTTTCAGGTGCTTGCCGCATCGGTGAGCCCACTCAAGCTGGTATCTCGAATACCGCGCTTTTTGTTGGGTCTTCCGCCCGCTCTCGAAGGTATTGTTGACGAGCTCGGTACCCATCTTCACCTGAATTCCCGCAAACCGGTTGTGTATACCATTGACGGCGACATGTACACATCGGAAGGGACACTGGACGTCACCATAGGACCAGTGGTAAAAAGTCTTACAGTATGAAATATAAAAAGTATTCTCAAAAGCTGCTCCCAGTGGTGGTCATTTTTGCATTTGTGTGGAGCGGTTGTGCCACCATAATACAGGGGTCATCCCAGGTCGTGAAAATAAAATCCGAGCCTCCAGATGCAGCTCTATATGTGGACAATGTTGCTCAGGGTAAAACCCCTGCTGAAGTTTCCCTCACCCGTTCCGAAAATCACTACGTTCAGGTCAAAAAACCGGGTTACAAAAAAGCAACTGCATTGATTGAGAAGAGATTTTCCCCGTGGTTTCTCGGGAATTTCATTTTTCTGAGCCTGTTCTGGGTCGGAATGATTGTTGACAGCGTCACGGGAGCCATGTGGAAACTGGAACCTCCTGAGGTACTTCTCAAACTCGAAAACGTATCTGGAAACACTGCAAACAAAAATCCTGTGCCAGCTGGTAAGGCTGTGAATATCGCTGTGCTGGACCTTTTCCCGGGAACGGGAATTGAAAGAGAAAAAGCACGGTTTCTTTCAGATATATTGCGGTCATTTTTAGCGAATGATAAACGGTTTACCCTTGTCGACAGAAACAACATGGAAGCCATACTCAAAGAACAGGGTTTTCAAATCAGTGATTACTGCGACAGTTCAGAATGTTCTGTGCGAGTAGGCCGACTGTTGGGCGTGGAAAAGATGGTATCGGGTACCATCGGCCGGCTTGGAGAAAGGCTGATGGTTACCCTGCAGATACTCGATGTGGAGACAGGTCGCATAGATGCTGCTGCTGAGAATTCGTGCAATTACTGTTCGGAAGAAGACCTGCCCGAGCTGCTGCGTGAGTGTGCTCAAAAGATGGTGGACAAATATTTCTCTGGCCAGAGTTCCAACTAAACCCTTCCTGAAACCCGAGAAGACAGAAGAGTAAAATGTAATTATAATTGCGTATTTCATACACGGAGCGAATGCGATGGCAAAAGCAATCGGGCTTATTTCCGGGGGACTTGATTCTCTCCTGGCAACCCTTATCCTCAAGGAACAGGGAATTAACATCATCGGGGTAAACTTTTATACAGGCTTTTGTATTACCGAGACTCGCAAACGCAAAGGTCTTCCGGCACGCAACCTTCCTGCAGAAACAGCGGAAAAAACGGGGATCGAACTTCGCATTATTGATGTTTCTGCTGAATACATGGAGATTGTTACGAGACCACGGTACGGATACGGTAAAAACTCCAATCCATGTATTGACTGCCGCATACTTATGCTCACAAAAGCCCGGGAAATCATGCTCAAGGAAAACGCAGACTTTGTTTACACGGGTGAGGTGGTGGGCGAAAGACCCATGACTCAAATGAAACCACAGCTTATGCTCATTGAAAAAGAGGCAGGGCTCCAGGGTTATCTGTTACGGCCTCTCTCTGCAAAACTGCTTCCTCCCACGATCCCGGAGAAAGAAGGCATTGTGGACAGGTCAAAACTCTACGCAATAAAAGGGCGATCACGCAAGCCGCAAATGAGGCTGGCGAAAAAATTTGGAATCGACGATTACCCCCAACCTGCAGGTGGCTGCTGTTTTCTCACAGACGAAACCTTTGCCAGGCGTTTTTTTGATTTAATGACCAGAAAAACCATTACCCGTGTGAGCCACGAAGACGTGGTGCTTCTCACGACGGGCCGCCACTTTAAGCTGAATGAAAAAGCCAGGCTAATTGTTGGAAGGAATGAAGTGGAAAACAGAATACTTCAGCAATATGCATCTCACAGAATCATGCTCGCCCCTGTCAACGCACAGGGTCCTGTAGCTCTTATTGATGGAGACGTTACGGAAGAAGATATTAAACGCGCAGCGTCCTTTCTTGCACGCTACTGCAAAGGCAGAGAGGGAATTTTCGTGGAAATAATCAAACGCGGAGAGCCACCATTCTCCATCAGCACCCATCCGGAACGTCCCGAAGTAGTGGAATTATTCATGGTCTGACTTTTTTACTGACTTCAGGTACACAGGCCCCATCGCGTTAACAAGGCCACCACTTATTCCACCGGCAAAACTCTTCGAATGCGTCACATCAGGAATAAATACAGAGCGATAACCACCCCACAGTGAAACACACCATCTTAAACGACGTGAGAAACACCACGTTACCTCGGCACGCCACCTCCTGGATTTACCCCATGTGTCACTACCTGTGAGCTCCCGGATATAAGGAGCATAAGAATATTCAATATCCAGCCACACACTGTAATGATAGAGGCGGTCACGACCTATTTGTGCGGGCGTCAGGGGAAGTGCAAGGCCGGCGGTGAGTGAAAAAGGTTCCAAGTACAGAGCCTTCCACCTGTACCACTCAAGAGAAAGGACGCTGAGATTGAAATATACACCTGGAACAAAAGGTGTTCCTGCTCCGGCACCCATACCGGCACTGCCGCCCTGTATCATCAAGCCGGAATCGCCGGCAAAAAGATAGATGCCTCTACCGCGGTAAAACATAAAGGAAGAGCGCTTTTCAACTTCTTTATCTGCTCCGAGCACATGGCCACTCGCCAACACACACATGACCAGACACAAGCTTCCCGCCAACAAATTCAAACTTCGATTTTCGACGTTTAGCCAATCCGTTTTTTTAAAAGGCACTGCAAGCAACCTCATCGGAAAACCAAAAATCAACACCTGCTTCGACCGCTTCAGGTACAGGCACAGGACATATTAAAACCAGAGCAGCGTTTTTTAAAGAAATAAAACTTTATACCCGGAAATACGCCTACTCCCCCGTTCCCCCACGTTACAAAGCGAATCCTTGACTTTGGTTAAGTGTAATGCTATCTCACTGGTATAATTGAATAAACTTCACCGGAGGTTAGAAGATGAAAAAAGGAATTTTTATTATGTTGCTATGTCTTACCGTACCTCTCGTAACATCTGCGGATGAAGCCATTGTATTTGAACACGATGGATATTACAGAATATACGGGCATTACCTGCGCCACCTGGATCAACGTAACAATATTAACAATGTAGGATTTCTGGATATGAGGTTTCGCTATGAGCCCATATTTAAACTAACAGGTTCTATTTCGATAAAAGCACAGATTGATATGCTGGATAATGTTGTCTGGGGTTACTATCCTCCAGGAGACGAATTGAGCGTACTCGAAAACACTCCCAATGACTACGGCTTAGAAACGATTGGCGAGAGTGCACCCGATGGAGCACTCAGTAATCTTTATGGACCTAATGGAAGTTCTCGCAACATTAACGTAAAGCGTGTATGGATCGAGATTGTTTCTTTTCTTGGAAAACTCAAAATAGGAAGAACCGACTCACATTGGGGAATGGGTATTTTTGAAAATAACGGAAATGAGTACACAAGAAGCGCAAGGTTCCTGTCCCCCACACCGTTTCACCAGGAATGGGGAACGAGCCGTTTTGGAGATACAAGAGACTCCATCCTGCTGGCCACCAAACCTCTCGGCCGTGACAAACCCTTCGTCCTCGCACTTCGTTTCGATGTCTTCAGTGAAGGGAGCGTTTACAGGCCCGGAGATGACGAGGACAGGTGGTCAATTATTCCTCTTTATATGGACCGGGAAAGAAATATTTATGCAGGAGCTTTTATCAGCTACCTCAGACAGCCCTCCTCCGATACCCACATAGCCATATTCGACCCTTATGTAAAAATGGCAATGCCGTTCCACAGAAACTTAAACCTTGAGGCAGAAGCGACGGTTTTCCTGGGCAAAACCGGCTTTATGCAGGGTAATACAGGTGAGCTGGGATATAGAGGTGGCGATCTCACTGTAAAAGCTGTTAATGCTGTCGGTCGCATCAGCTACAATCTTCCACCCCTCAAGTTTCTTACAGAAGCAGGCTACGCATCTCCGGAGAAAAATGGTTTCGAAGACGGAGAGCTTACGGCCATACCTATGGATCCGGATTTCAATATAGCATTGTTGATGTTTGATTATGCCTCTGCTTATTTCGCAGGAATGCTTGTTGACCAGAAAAATCTGCCGGCCAATCTTTCCCGTCTCATCCCTTCCGATGGAGCTATAACCAACGCATTGTGGGGACGTTTTCAGATGAAGTTCGCTCCTGTGGATACTCTTTCCTCCGCGGTCCAGGTTGTCTGGGCCCAGGGACTGGAGCCACTCCTTACACTTTATGGAGATACATTAAACGTAAGAGGCGTAACACCGGCCAAGCACTACGGCTGGGAACTGGACTGGAACTTTAAATTCGGTTTAGGAGAAAATCTCATGTTTGACCTTCAAATGGGTTTCCTGTGGCCAGGACGGGGCATAGGCAATTATTTAAGCGAAGATGGCACCACAAAAAGAAACAGCATGATTTTCGGTCTTACCGGAGGATTAACCGCCTATTTTTGAGCAAGAAACGCAAATTATGAAATTAGTATCGCTGCGTGAAACTATCCTTTCTCAACCAGTTCAATCAGTACACCGTTCATTGACGAGGGATGAATAAAAATGTAGGCAACGTCTCCTACTCTTACCGGTTTATCCGGGATGAGTTTCACGCCCTGAGACCTCAAATGCTCAATCAGTGCATCCAGACCTTTCACTTCAAAGCATATATGATGTATTCCCTCACCCTTCTTTTTGAGAAAGCTATCTATTGGACCTGCAGCAGCCGTTGCCTCAACCACGTGCAACTGCGTTTCTCCTATCTGTGCAGCTCGAACGCGCATGTTCTCCCACGGGAGCTCCCACTGGAGGTCAAAAGATATTCCGAGTAACCGCGAATATTTCTCTGTCACTTCTTCTGCATTGTGGACAGCATGAACAACCTCGAATACTCTTGTCACTCTGAACTTCTCACTCATAGCATCCTCCTTTTACAGAGTCATAAGTACGACATTAAACGCGACCGGTGCTTTCTTCAATAATTTCTGGTTTCTTTATTTTAAAGTATTTTCAAACCCGTTTTTTTGATTATAATTCTGGAGACACCATAACGTGGGGGACATCATGGCACGATACCTGTCAGGAATATTATTAATCATATTTCTGTGGCCTTTAAGAGCAGGTGCAAGCGGGTTTTATATGACTAATTTCGGTGGTAGTGGAGCTTCGGCAGTATCCTCAGGTGCCGAGGCCACATTCTGGAATCCGGCAGGTGTAATAAATGGAAGAAACGTGGAGGTGCTACTTGATTATACCCAGTTTCTGGTAAACATGAAGTACAAACGTAACTTCATATACAAATTTGATGAGTCAACCCAAAAGTGGATAACTGAAACCGCTGACAATCTTCCTGAGGACACTCTGCTCAATTTCCCTCCGCTTCCTTTTGTAGGCACTGTCTGGAGAATAAATAAAAAAATAGCAGCCGGACTCGGCATTTACACTCCATTCGGATCATCAACCAGGTGGAGTGATAAGAACGGATACCAAAAATATCATTCTATCAGTGGTTCTATCCTCACAGTTTACGTGTCCCCTACCTTTGCGTTAAGAGTCACACCTTGGCTCGACGCGGGTATAAGCATAAGTTACGTAAGAGCCGCCATAGAAGCTGAAAAATACCAGTCGTTTGCAGATGTTGTTGGAGGACTGCCGGAAGATTCCTCTCTCGACGCCTTGCTTAAAATGCACACATTTGCCGGCAACGGGTGGAATGCAGCATTTGGCTTCATGATTCACCCACAACCAACGTGGAAAATGGGAATATCGTATACTTTTCCACTGGAACTCAGTCTCAAAGGCACCATCGAAATTCAACCACTTGGAGAAAAGGCTCTCGCACTCTTCTCCGGCGCGTCAGCTTATGCAGAAGGAACACTCAAAACCACTTTCCCCCAAACACTGCGACTGGCTGCAGAATGGAACATTTCCGGTGTGCATTTTCTCACAGGGGCATTTGAGTACGTTAACTGGAGAGCTTTTGATGGTTTTCGC
This sequence comes from bacterium, assembly GCA_024275095.1. Lineage (GTDB taxonomy): Bacteria > JAJRZV01 > JAJRZV01 > JAJRZV01 > JAJRZV01 > JAJRZV01. The sequence goes on from JAJRZV010000074.1 coordinate 49,476, forward strand.
TTCCATTTTGACAGGCGGACCAGTCCATTCGTACCTGAAGAAATGGAGGAAGAAAAAGCATTTTTTGACGCTTATACTGTACGAATTATTTACCGCAACAATAATCCCCACTGGCCCTTTTTTGGAGGAGCCGGCTTCGAGTCCAATGCTTCGAGCAATCTAACCCAGGCTGCTGATATGCCGGACTATCACAAAGTGCTTTTAATGGGTGGTCTTAATAAACACCTGCCGCACGGATTTCAAATTCAGTTTGATCTGCTCGGGGCAATTTTTATTCCACGTACTGTAAACACCTCAGTGCTTGTCCCTCCTGCAAATGGAGATTACAGCGGATTCGCCGTGCTCGCCCACGTATCCCTAAGATGGAGCGAGGGAGGTGAATTATGAAGGTGATGAAAATCGCGGGCTTCATTACTCTAATGTTGGCGGGAATATCCTGTTCCTCCAGTATGCCGGAGGCATTCCACGTGGAATACACACATGACAACACCCTTTATGTAGGAAGCACCAAAGTGGACATCACCCCCATTCCATATGGAGAAGATGGTAGCTGTCCTGATGGTGCATACTGTTTTGAAGTGCCCGTGCAAAAAGGGCCGGAAGATGGATGCCCGGACAATAAAAACCGGATATATGAAGGACTCCTCGACAGCCCCGAAGGCATCCCGGATGACCCCTGTTCAGAAGGTTTCATTGACGCCAATGGTAATGGCTGGTTCGATGCCATCTGGTTGGGCGGTTTCAACATGGCCCGGCCGGCAACAGGTGTAGATCCGGAAGCACACCTATACGCACGAACATTTGCTCTGCGTTTCAATGAAGAACTGGTTGTGGTGGTTGTTCTCGACAACATTGGATTGCCTACAATCCAGTTGGCAGGGCTGCGTGAACGCATTCAGGGACTCAGTAAGGGTACACTTTCAAAAAAATCATTGCTCATATTTTCCGTTCACAACCACGAAGCCCCTGACACACAGGGACTCTGGGGACCGGACCTTGTAACCAATATGGACATTCAGATGGTCGAGGGGATCAGCCTCCGCGACATTCTGAAGCTGCCGTTCCTGGCCGAAGCGGAGGTCCAGTTTCCCATGAAGGGACTGGTGGACGATTACTGGGCTTGGGTGGAGAATCGAATTATTCAGGCCGTTCAGACCAGTGTTTCAGAGATGAAAAAAGCCTCGGTAATTCCCTTCCAGGTGGAAGTACCGCACCGGGAGGTGGGCTGTCACGAGGTATCCTTTGAAGGCGAAGTAAAAATCGACTGCAACAATAATGGTGTGTATAACGAAAACAGGGACCGTGATATATACGAAAAGGGCATGCCTCGAAATTACCAGGAATGCTTTACCAACCCTTCAGTGCCTGAACGATTTCTTATTACCGATGGCAGGCTTCCTTATGTTGTTGATTACACCGTTTACGGTTATCAATTTCTGGACGAAAACGGTAAAGTAGTTGCCACATTTGTTGTGTGGGGTAATCACGTAGAGGCCATGTCGGATGATAATACAGCTCTGTCAGGGGACTGGTCAGGATACCTGTGCAATGAAATTGAAAAGCGCTATGGCGGAACATGTGTTTTTCAGATTGCTCCTGAGGGAGGTCTGACAACTCCTCTCGGAACATGTATTCCTTACATCGACGCAAGCGGCCGGTATATTGCTGACGACGGTTCTCCCATCGAGGCTCCCACTTCAAGGCCCGACAATTTCCTGGAACTTTATGTTGAGAAGGGTTATCACCTCAAACCTGCCACTGGTGCATTCGAACGAGCGAAAAGCCTGGGGAGACAAATTGCAAAAAGTGTCGCCTATGCCATAGACAACAGCGAACCTCTCGAAGTTACCGAGCTCAAAAACACTCTCGCCTTTGTAAACGTGCCCCTATACAATCCCCTGTTCTATGTGGCTGGACGGCTGGAACTTATTGAGGGACTTTCTCTCCTCCTGAGAAGTGACGTGGATTTCAACAACATAGACGATGTGATATGGAAAGAAGAGCTCTCCGAAGATAACGATGCCTGTGGTACTGTCATGTGCCTGAGGTTGCCCATCAATATGGTCACCCTTAATCTCACCGATGGAAATTCCACGTACCGTACAGGTTTTATCACCAATCCGGGAGAGCTTTTTCCAGAGTACGTAGTGGGTCGTAAGAAAAGTTCCTTCTACTTTCATGATGCTCCCGAAGGCGTGTCGCTTGTGGCACAGGACCCGAACTTTCCCGCTTACCGCTATACCACCAATATCAATCCCCAGGTGTTCGACGAAATTAAAGGGCTCCGTGAGGTTGCCTCGGAGCTGGGCTACTCTCTCTTTTTCGTACTGGCAGAAGGAAATTCCACCATAGGGTACGAAATGCCCCAGAGCGACTTCATACTCGTATATGAAGGAATATTCAAGGAAATCACTTCATTTGCAGGACTCATAGACAGAGTGCTTGATGTCAACGACGATGATCCAGATCACAATACAGGTCTTTATACTTTCTTCCATCTTACGGAAACAGATAAATACCTCACGTTCTCACAGCTTATGATGGATACGTGGGAACGATTTTCTGTAGAACTGCGAGACTACAATCCTACTGATGGGTCTCAAGTCTTTTTAAGCAACCATCCAAATATTTACGAAGAAGAAGTCTCAATGGGTCCTTACACGGGCGACCTTGTATACAACATGTTGAGGGGTTTATTGGAATACGGCCATTATCAGGCATACCGCAGTATCCCTTCAGATCCCAACACAGATACAGAAATCCTGGCTCTACCCAAGTTATCCGGTCACTGAGGAACTGCAGGTTCGTATTTTCGTGGAAAATTTCCAGGGTGGGGTTGTATATTCCATAACAACCCGTTCATGAGGAGTGAGGGGAGTGTTTGCAGAAGTCGTGTCAGGCCAATCCCGTTTTTTTCGCGCTTCGTTCCTGAAAAGGATTTCATCTCTGGCAGCTCCTGTGATGCTGGGCATGCTCAGCCAGGTACTCATGAACATCGTTGACACGGCTTTTATCGGCCGCATCGGTGAGAGAGCGGATGAAGGCCTTGCCTCATTAGGACTTGGAATTATCGCCATGTGGGTTGTTGGTGGAATGCTCAATGCCCTGAGCGTGGGTATTCAGGCACTTACATCCCGACGCGAAGGAGAGGTCGACTATGAAAAAGCAGGACAGGTAGCCTTTAATGGATTTGTTCTCGCAATGCTCCTTGGAGCAGCCTTTGGAATATCAGGTTCACTCCTGGCTGACAAAATTGCTCCTGTGCTCAGCAATGACCCTGGAGTGGTTGCGTACATTGAGGACTTTTTGAAATATCGTTTTGTGGGTCTTTGGCCCATGCTTGTGGTAATAGCATTCAAGGCATTCTTTGATGGCATAGGTCACACCCGCATATACATGTTCAGTGCATTTCTTATGAATGCCGTCAACCTTTTCCTGGCTTACATACTTATATTCGGTCACCTCGGTCTCCCGCGTATGGAAGTGGGTGGAGCAGCTCTTGCCGCTACCATCAGCGGAACAATAGGAGCCCTCTTTATACTCGGCATATCCTTGCTTCCCCAATACAGGCGTTACAAGATTATAAGATTGTCCAATCTCTCTCCGCGCATTGCAGCTTCAATTATCCGTGTCGCTTATCCTTCCTCCATTGCAGCCATGTTTACAACTCTCGGTTTTCTTATATTTCTGCGAATAGTGGGCATAATAGGTACAGTAGAACAGGCTGCAAGCACCATTATGATTAATCTCGCATCCCTTTCATTTCTTCCATGTATTGCGCTGGGAACGGCTTCAGCAACACTTGTGGGTCAAAATCTGGGAGCACAAAAACCCAAGCGCGCCATGGTTTTTGGTATAGAGGCAGCAAAACTCGGTGCATTGATTATGGGATCTGTCGGCCTGTTAGCATTTATATTTGCTCCTTACATCCTCAAAGCGTTCACTCCACATCACGACGTTATAAGAGAGGGAATTAAAGCATTACGGTTGCTGGCAGTGGTTCAGATATTCCAGGCCTCGGGGTTGGTATTTGCCAACTCCTTAATGGGGGCTGGAGACACCAGATACGTGATGTTCGCAGACGTTCTGCTTCACTACGTTATATTACTCCCCCTTACCTACCTCATGGGCGTTACACTTCAGTGGGGCATTTACGGAGCATGGGGAGCTATTGACATTTATATATTCCTGATGGGATTGTTTATGGGAGTCCGCTTCTTACGAGGGAAGTGGCAGAAAATAAAGCTGTGATTTTTATTCTTTTCTGGCTATTCCAATAATTACGTATCGCCAATTTTCAGGAATTAAAGGTACAAAAACTCGATCAAGCATCGCGAGAATCTCCCTCTGCCTTTCCGACCGTCCAAACGCAGCCCAGAAACCGGTGGTCATATAATCAAAAGAAGAAAAAATATTCATAAAATTTTTAACTTCTTCTATTGTCACGTACCTCCATACTTTCCCCCACGAGACAAAGTTCCGCCGCATAAATTTATGTCCGGGAGAAGCAACAAGATTTTCAGCAAACATCAGTTCACCTCCGGGCTTGAGAGCATTGTACATCTCTTCAACAGCTCGTCTCTGAAGCTCCTTTCTTCCGCCAGAGCCTATATCTCCCAAGATAGATTTAAACATGACAATATCAAATGTATTTTTGTATGGAATTCGTGTTGCATCAATCCGTTCATATTGGATACGATGAGCGACTCCATAACGTTCATGTTTTTCACGTGCCGTTTTTGTGGGACCTTCAAGATCAGAGCATACGACCTCGGCACCCTGTAAAGCCATCCATAGTGACAATCCCCCGTTCCTGCTCCCCAGTTCAAGAACTTTTGCACTGGAAAAATCCGAGGAACTTTTCTGAATCCAAAAATCTAAAGCATGGCTCCATGTGCAGACATCCCATTCAATAATGTCCGTCAAAAGTTCTGGTTGAATTGGTCTGAATTTAGAGGTATATCCCATGTCCGCCTTACGTTGTATTTGTAATAAAGGATGCTTATACTTTTAATATGTTCAGGCATCCGGTAGAAGAACTCAAGGGTAAAGAAGTCATCGTAATTGCAGAAGGTGTGATATATCGAGGCATTCTCATCGAAATAGGGGAAGATGAAGTAACACTCTCTACCGAGGCACGCTGGGTATCCATACCCCATTCAAAAATTACAGAAATTTATGACCCTGCTGCAGAGTCACAATCACACAGACAAAGCTACGACCCACAGAGTTTTTGGGATGAAAAATTTGACCCTCACAAGTAAAACTTGTATTCCCTCTACTCCACTCCTTATGGATACAGATCCCCTGATTCTTGAAAGGCGGATTCTCAAAAAAGCTGCCATGGCATCAGCACGTTATGGTCTTCTTAAGAAGAACGATCGTGTCCTCGCGGCCATATCAGGAGGCAAAGATTCCTGGACCATGCTACATGCACTGATAGAACTCAGGAAAAAAGCTCCTTTCTCCTACGAAATTCATGTTGTGGTTGTCCAGCAAGGGGCAGAACGTTTCAGGACAGATATCATCGAAAAACGAGTGAGCAAACTGCCCGTGGATGGATTCGAAATTTTGCATTATCCCGTTTTCGAAGTGGTAAGACTAAAAAATCGAAAAGGCAAAATTTCCTGTTCACTCTGTTCGAGGCTGCGTAGAGGTATCCTGTATTCTTATGCTGCCGAAAATGGTTTCAACAAAATAGCACTTGGTCACCACCTGGATGACGTAATAGAAACCCTGCTGCTTAATGTGTTCTTCGAAGGGAAAATAGGTGCCATGGCACCTATACGAAGTTCTGACGACGGGCGTAACATTATTATAAGACCGCTCTATTTTGTAGAAGAACGCGAAACCGCAACTTTCGTTTATCACAAGCGGTATCCTGTCGTCTGTTGTCACTGTCCCCTCTGCCACGAGAAGTTCTCTTCCAAAAGAGCCCTTATCAAACAGTGGATCGCACAAATGGAAAAAGAATATCCTGGTATCAAGCGTTCGCTACTGGCATCTCTCGAAAATATAGATGTAAAGGGAATCACCTGGTTTCTGAAAGGTAACAACAATGGGTACGAAAGAACATCCGATAAAGGAGCCTGAACTTCCACCGTTCAGGCCACCAAGCGAAGCACGGAGCCTTTTAATCCGAGTAACTCGGGGTTGTGCATGGAACCGCTGTGCATTCTGCCCCATGTACAAAGGGGTTGTGTTCGAGATAAGACCACCAGAAGAAGTCTTGCAGGAGGTGGAGTTTTATGGCCGCCTTATCAGCCAGGTGCGTGAACTGGCCTGGAGATACGGATACGGCCCAAACATCAGCAGGTTTATCGTGGATGCAGGCCTCTGGTGGATGCGCGAGGATGGAAGTGTACCAGCAGTGTTTCTCGGTGACTCTGACATACTGGCGGTAAAAAAGGATAAGCTGGTATCAATTCTTAAAAGCATCAAAAAACACATTCCCGGTGTTCAGCGCATTACCGCATACGCCCGCAGCAGAACCATATTGAACAGGCCTCTTAAAGATTTAAAAGACCTGCGCGAGGCAGGTCTTACACGCTTGCACGTGGGTCTCGAATCAGGAGACGATGAGACATTAGCACTGTTGAAAAAAGGGGTCACATCAGAGCAAGCAGTGGAAGCAGGACAAAAAGCACTTGAAGCAGGATTTGAGTTAAGTGAATATGTAATCGTGGGAGCCGGCGGCAAAAGCCGATGGAAAGAGCATGCTGACGGAACTGGAGAAGCTCTTAACAAAATTAAACCGCATTTTATCCGCTTGAGAACCTTATTTATCGTGCCAGGCACACCACTCGATCAACTGAGACAAGAAGGACGCTTCCGAGAAAGTCCACCA
>JAJRZV010000075.1 GCA_024275095.1 bacterium
CTGGATGCGATTTTTTCTATGTCTTCCATTTCCGGTTTTACAGTTGTGCAGCCGCCAGGTCGGGTGTAGATTTTGAAGCGGACGGGGCCGTAGGGTGTGGTGATTTTACGTATTTCACGTTCCGCCTGAGCCCTCGTGACCAGCCAGTACCTGACGCCGGCGGTGGTGGTGTGGCAGAGGAGGTGGTTAATCAGGGTGTCCAGTTTTTCTTTTTTGGCAATGACGGTTATTCGGATGGCTGGGCGGCCTTTTTTCATCAAGATGCTGTGCATTGTCGCGTCAAGGGCTCCCTTTTCAAGGAGTGCCGGAATGAGAGGCTGGAGGTCTTCACCGGTCATGTCGTCGATGTCGGTTTCAATCCTGTATATTTCGCCGCGGCCTTCGCAGGGAGTGGATATGAGCCATGCCCGCAGGGCGTTCATGCCTTCGCCCCTGCGCTTGCCCATGCCGTAGCCGACTTTACGGGGAATGAAAACAAATCCATCATGTACGGGTTTCGCAAAGCACCGGATAAAAGCGGCGCCTGTTGGGGTGGTTTTTTCGAACGAGCCGTCCATGAATACAGGAAAGTCGTTGAGCAGTTTTTCAACGGCTGGTGGTGGCACGTGGTATGTCCCGTGGGCGGTATGAATCACACCACCCCCCAGGTTTACGGGAAATGACAGGACCTCCTCTACTTTCAGAAGTTCAAGCAGCAGGGATATTCCCATGAGGTCCACCACAGTGTCCCAGCCGCCCAGCTCGTGGAAGGTGACATTTTCGAGGTCCGTGCCGTGGACTTCCGCCTCGGTCCGGGCCAGTGCTTCCGCCATTTCCAGGGCTTTTTTTTTCACGGACCTGGTGGCATTTGAGGCCTCCAGTACCCTGCGAAGTTCTGCAAAGGTTTTCACTTCCGGTGCAGTGTTTTTAAGAGAGATGCGGATGTTAACAGCTTCTACGGCGTGAACTTCGCAGTGTTCCACGTCAAAATGTACGTGTTTTAGTATCCCGGTCTTTTCAAGTTCCCTGATAAATTTGTTTGCGTCTTCGAAAAGATGAAGAAGTGCGCCCATCAGCATGTCCCCGGAGATGCCCGAGAATGGGTGGAGGAGCAGTTTCATTTGCCGGCCCTGAGGGCAATGAGTGATGCTGTAAATCCAGCTCCAACGCCGTCGTTTATGTTCACTGTAACCACGTTGGGTGCACAGGATGCGAGCATTGAGAGAAGGGCGGTGAGCCCCCCGCCTGACACACCGTACCCGTGGGCCACCGGCAGTCCTATGACGGGAATGCCAACCATTCCTGCGATAACGCCTGGAAGGGCACCTTCCATGCCTGCTGCCACTATGGCGCATGCGGCTTCCGCTATGAGCGGGAGATGTTCTGTAATGCGGTGAATGCCGGCAATGCCCACGTCTGTGATGAGGTGTACCGGTACACCCATCATGCGGCAGGTGATTTCCGCTTCCGCGGCCACGGGAATGTCAGATGCTCCTGCGGTGATGACGCATACGTGACAGCGGGTTTTTTTCTCAGGATAGGGAGTGTGAAGCACTTTTGCAGTGGGGTTGTATTTGACTTTTTTTATCTTTTGTTCAATGGCCTTTCCGTCTTTTTCCAGTACCCTTGTTGCCAGCATTGCTTCGCATTTTTTCAGCGAGGCTTTTATAAGCGAGATGAGCATGCTTCGAGATTTACCTTCAGCATAGATGATTTCAGGGAACCCGGTGCGCAGTGCCCTGTGGGTGTCGAGCACGGCTTCACCCAGGCGCTCGAAGGGTAGCGCTTTCAGGCGGCTTATGACTTCTTCTACCCCTACACGTCCTTCAAGAAGGTCCTGCAGCAGTTTTTTGATTTTTCCCTCTTCCACCTGGATGTCACAGCGTGATAATTCCTTTCCGTAGACTTCGGATAATCATTTCACCCGTGGCCACGTGAAATTCCACTGTGCGGCCGTGTGAACCGCCGAAATCAGCAGCGACAAGAGGAATGTTCAGTTTTTGAAGCAGGGTCTGCACCGCTTCTACATTCTGTTCCCCAATGTTTGGTATGCGCTGGAGTTTGAAAATAGTAGCTCCCCCCGCTGCCTTTGCTATGATGCGAGAGGGGTTTGCACCTCTGGAAAGTATTTCTTCGTAAAGCAGGTGGACAGCCCTGTCCATGAATTTTGAAGGGGCTTTGTGTACGGGATGACCGTTTGAGGAGGGGAGAAGAGGATGTGCCATGCCCCCTATTTTCAGAGCAGGGTCGTAGAACACCACGGCCACACAGGAACCCAGACCGATGGCTTCAAGGATGGCATCTCCTTGAACCACAGCCGTTTCTGCTATGCCCACGCGAATTTTCATTTATACCTTTTCAAGTATAAGTTTTTCCGCTCCATCGGTGGGAATGAGAAAAAAATCAAGCGCAGCAGCCTGGTCGTCGGAAGCAATGGAAGTATTGAACACAAAGATGTCATCTGTGTTCTGACAGGCAGCGGCCACAACAGCGTCAACCGCGCTTTCCAGGTACTCAAAAGCAAGAAGAGGCACTGAGGTGATAACCGGTTCAGAAATCATTTCAGAAACAGCGTTGGCAAAAGCTCCCGCGAGAATGTTGCATATCTCGAGAAGAGCGGATCGGATGATGTTTTGCTCGTCATCACTCGCAAGGTGTTCGCTGAGTTGTTCTGTATTTATGCTTTGTCCTGTAAGCTGTTCGACAAGTTTGGCGGCATTTTCGGGGTAAACAACAAAAAGACCTTCCAGGTTGATACCGCCTGTAAACGAGGAGTGGAGTATGACGGCCGGGGCGGTGGGAAGAAAATCTTCGATTGCATGCACAGGAACTCGCGTAACTCCGGGAACAGTGATGAGCACTTTTTTTCCTGTAATAACCGAAAGGGCGTTGGATGCATTTCCTGCTCCGATGTTGACTATTTCCCTTAAAATGTCGAGTTGAAGCTCTGATATATTCATTTTTCTCCCCCGCTGAGAGAGACATGATCTATGATAAATGTCATTTCGCCTCCTGTCGAGACAGTTGTGGCGAAGAAAGGTTTGAAATCTTTTAATAAACCTTTCAGGGGCTTGATGTATATTTCAGCTGTACCCAGAATTTCGTCAGCGTATATGGCTGCATGGTCTTTTCCTGTATCTACAATAAGGACAGTGCCTGAGTGAGGTCTGGGATCCAGCCCAAGCAGTTCCCTGATGGGAAATATTCTGGCCACTATACCGTTGTGAAGGTACACGTTTTTTTCGTCTGTTTCTTTTACAATCTCTCCGGAGGTGGCATCTGTGACAAGGAGCAATCTGTCTGCATTGATGCCCATCTGGTATGGTCCGATTCTGAATACAGCCGCCTGTACAATTGCGGCTCCGGAAGGAAGCTTTAATTTTATGGTTGTACCTTTACCTTCTTCAGAATGGATTTCCATGACCCCATGGAGCTTCTCCACGGCATTTGCTACAACGTCCATGCCTACTCCACGACCGGATATATCGGATACCTCTTCACGGCTGGAAAATCCTGGAGTACAGGTAAGTTTGAAGACTTCTTCATCCGTGAGAGTCTCTGCTTCACCCGGGGAAATAAGGCTTTTGCTAACGGCTTTTTCAAGGATTTTCTGACGATTCATGCCACGGCCATCGTCGCTGACTTCTATAATGGTCCAGCCAGCTGTTGAATAAGCGGAGATTTTTACGAGCCCCGTGGGTTCTTTGCCCGCTTTTTCTCTTTCTTCAGATTTTTCGATACCGTGATCAATAGCGTTTCTGAGAAGGTGAATGAGTGGATCAGAAAGCTCTGTAAGAAGGTGGCGGTCCATGCGGATGTTTCCGCCCTCCACAACAAGCTTTACTTTTTTACCAAGTTTTCTGCACAGTTCCCGCGATGTCCTGTGCAGGGTTGCCGTGATTGTTTCGAAAGGGACAAGGTTCATCTGAAGCACAACGTCGCGTAGCTGCTTGAGAAGTATGCGCATCCTTTCAAAGTTTTCGCGGGCAAGGGCTGGCATTTCCTCGGTATACGGGTACAGGGAAGACTCGAGAAACAGTATGTCTCCCAGAATTTTTAAGGCACTGTCCAGGTCGCTGGAGTCAACTTTTACGTGCTCTATGATTTTTTTCTTTTTTTCGTCTTTACTATCTTCTTTTTTGAGTTCTTCTACTTTGTGAATAAAGTCCCACTCCCGTAGCCTAGAGACAGCAGCCTTTGCGGCCTTGTCATCTGAAAAATAGAGTGTGAACTCATATCCCTTCCAGCCTTTCTTAACTTCTTTTACGGTGGGAGTGGAACCCGTAAATCCTTCCCAGTCGGTTACACGACTCAGTACCATGTAAACACGTGCTGCTGGTAATGCTTCCGATGAGTCTATGGTGACTTTGACAGGAACCCCTCCGGTAGAAGCTGATTCTTCCGGTTTTTCCTCTGGCGGAGTTTTTTCTTCTGTTGTGGACCTTTCAAAGGGGGTAGGGCGAGGCATGACAGAGCCGGTATTTTCATACTCGGATAGCATCTCTTCCAGCGCGCCCGTTCCTTCTTCAATGATTTTCAGGTCTTCGTCGGATAGGTTACGATTCTCATCCCTGATCTGCTGAAGGTAGCTTTCCAGGGCATGGCTGTAGGAAGAAATGGCTTCTATGCCCATGGCCGCGGAGGCCCCTTTTATGGAGTGAAACAGGCGGAATATTTCGTTGATTATAGGACCGTGGTCCTGTATTTCCCGAGCCCTTTCCAGGTTTTTAAATATGGCATCGAGGTTATCGCGGGTGTCCTCGATGAACAGCGAACGATATTTGTCTATACCGCTCATTCACCGAGAATCTTTTTTATGACTGAGATTACCTTATCTTTTTTGAACGGCTTGGTAATGAAGTCAAGAGCACCGGCCTCAAGGGCCTCCATCACCAGCGATTCCTGCCCCAGTGCACTGACCATAATTACCTTGGCTGAAGGATCCATCTGCCGTATTTCACGCAGGGCTTCCAATCCATTTTTAGACGGCATGACGATGTCCATTGTTGTCAGGTCTGGCTTTAAATTTTTATACATTTCAACAGCTTCAATTCCATTGGATGCTTCCCCGACAACTTCAAATCCTTCTGATTCCAGAATTTCACGTATCATATTCCTCATAAAAACCGCATCATCAACGACGAGTATCTTGTGACCCATGACTACCCCCCACTTGGATTAATCTTTGAAATTCCTCTTTCAACATACCAACCAACCTTTCTACGTCTACCACTCGCACTACACCGTAGTCTGTATAAAGTGTTTCCCTCAAAACTTCTTCATTATTCGCATTTTCCTTTTTTCTTTCTATTCTATCAAATGAAATAGTCAGACATGAGGATGGATGCACGGAAAGAGCAAGTTCAGGAAAATCCTTGCCTACGGCCACTGCGTAAGTGTGCGTTTCCGCGGGTTTTTCTCCTGCGAGAACGGCTCCTGAGTCCACAACCAGCACAGCATCACCGTGGAAAAATGTTACCCCCATAAAACTTGTATCTTTCATAAAAGGAAAGGATATAAGCCTGCTGATTTCGAATACTTCCAGCACAAATTTTTCCTCAAGGGCGAATAGCCGATTTTTATGCCGGAAGGCAAAATACATTTATACCCTGAATTCCTCGACCTTTTTCTTGAGTTCTACTGACAGGGAAGCCAGATGCTGAGCAGCCTTGTTGAGTTCCGCCATGGAGGCTGTTTGTTCTTCCATGGAGGCTGTCACTTCTTCTGTTACTGAAGCATTTTCTTCCGCAATGCGGGCGATGCTGTCTATAGTACTGATGAGCTTATCTGCAATGCCGGCCTGTGTTTTGTTAAATGAGGTAATTTCCTGGACCCTGGTGGCCGTCTCCAGGGTGTTATTTGTAATTTCTTCAAATGTTGAGCGGACCACCTCCATATCTGCTTTGCCTTCTTCGATGGATTGAGCCATGATTTTCATTTCTTCCGTGAGTTCCCGGGAGTTTTTCTCCACTGTATCAATCAGTTCGGTTATCTGTGCAGTAGATTTTTGGGTGTTATCAGCCAGCTTCCGGATTTCCTCCGCAACCACACCAAATCCTCGGCCGCTTTCGCCGGCCAGGGCTGCTTCAATGGCTGCATTCAGTGCGAGCAGGTTCGTTTTGTTGGAGATACTTGTAATGACGTCGGTGATTTCCCGAACACGGCTGATAACAGCGCTGAATTCGAGAAATTTTTGCGTAGTGCTGGCGGCCCGGTCGAAGGTGATACGCATTTTTTCCATGGCGGTTGCTACAAGTTCAGAGCCTTTCTGGGCCATTTCCACTGTTTTTCTGACAGCTTCCTCTACATTTTCTGCAATGCGGGCAGCAGCCAGGGCTTTTTCAGCAGTTTCCTTTATGAAACTGGCGCCTTTTTCTACTTCTTCTGCCTGACGTGAAGCACCCTGGGCAATATTTTCCATCGTTTTTGAAACTTCTTCTGCAGAGGCGGTCACTTCTTCTGCAAGTGCACCGAGTGATTGGGCTGAAGCCGCAACACTTTCTGATATTTCGATCATGGAGGTGACAAGATTTTTGAGATTGTTCCGCATGGCTTCCATGAACTCTTTTAACTCGTCAAATTCATCATAAAATCGAGTATCTTTCCAGGGAATGTCTATAAGCAGATCACCCCTTGCAACACCTTCACTGAGCGTACGCAGCTTGTCGATTTTCGAAGAGGTGCCCCGAAGGATAAAAAGACCGATAACAGATCCCAGAAGCAATGCTGATGCTACGGATACGATTTTCTCCAGAACAGGCCCCAGATTTGCGAATGCAAACAGATAGGGAGAGACCACGGATATAAAAATAATGGAAAGAAATCCCAGTATAAATTTATAAGCGACACCAAACTTACTTTTCTTCATGTCGACCTCCTTTTCATGCCCTTAAGTTGATGCTGAGGTTATTTGGGTCAAATGTAAGACAATTACTGCAGGAATGCTGGATAAATGTTACCGCCATTATCAACCCTTTTCTTTAATAATACGGTATACCCGGTGCCTGAGAGAGAGAGGCTTGAAGAAATGTGCCAGCTCTCTTGGTACGGATTCTACCTTTCCAAGCACCAGAAATGCAGGGGTTGCTGCTATTGAAAGAACATGAGCAAGTATCCGGCTTTGGTAAGCTCTTTGTAAAAATATCAACACGTTCCTCACAATGACCATGTGAAAAGGATTTTCAGGTTTTAAATCTACTATATTAGTGGTCTTGAATGAAGTAATTTTTCGCAGTGCAGGATCCACTTGCAGACCTTCAGGTGAAATTGAAAAAAATTTTTTATACTTGAGAGGTATATCTCCGGCACTTTCGGGAGGATAAAGGCCTTTTTCCGCTTTTTCAATATTGAGTGGATCGAGGTCAATACCGACGATGTTGACTCTTGAGATCTCCTGTGAGAATGATTCTGCAATCATAGCAGCGAGTGAATATGTCTCTTCCCCTGTGGAGCAGCCGCCGGAAAGTATGTTAATTGTTCCACTTTGTACTACCCGGAATATTTCGGGTAGTACATGGGTGTCAATAAATTGGAACACGTCAGGATTTCGAAAGAATGAGGAGACGTTGATGGTGAGAATTGAAAACAAAAGCCTTGCTTTCGCTTCATCAGCGATTACCAGCTGGATTAGTTCTTCCACATCTTTGCACCTGAGTCTTTTAAGAGCGATTTCGAGCCGCCTTTGCAGGAAGGAATATTTATAACCGCTGAGATCTGCACCGTAGTGTTTTCTGAGAGCTTGTTCGAGAAGTGCAAAATTACCGTTTGAAAAGGGTAATTCGTTCTCAGACAACTTTTTCTACCTCGATTTTTTCTATTCGTTTACCGTCGCATGAAAGGATGCGCCAGCGGTATCCTCCCCACAAAATTTCTTCTCCTGCTGCAGGAATTTTTTCCATGAGTTCAATGAGAAATCCCGCTATGGTAACTGATTCCACATTATCAGGTACGCGAATGTTGAGCGTTTTTTCTACTTCCTCTATTTCGGTTTGCCCGTTGATGATGAAGCGGCTGGGACTCTCAGAATGAATGTTTTCGTAGGGCTTCGCCTCAAGAGTTCCTGTAAGTTCTTCCACAAGGTCAATAAGCGTGATGATTCCTGCTGCGCCCCCGTATTCGTCTACTACCACGGCAATTTCTTCTGACCTGTGTGCAAGAGTGAAAAGAGCTGCATCACACGGCATGGTTTCGGGAAGGTAGAGGATGGGGTGGAGGAAATGTTTTACCGGATCTTTCCGGTTTTTCATTTTGCGGTATATGTCTTTGATGCGTACGTATCCCGTGATGTTAACCACACGGTTGGAAAAGACAGGAATTTTAGAGTGTCCATATTTTTTTGTGAGTTCGAATACTTCTGTGAGAGGAGCATTTTCCTCCACCGCGTGAACATTTACTATTGGTGTCATTACTTCTTTGAGAAGTGTTTCGCTCAGGGCCATGACAGCGAGTGACATTCTTTTCTCTGTGGTGGTGATGCTTCCGTATCTGTGAGCGAGGTCGATAGCCTCTACTATTTCTCTGCGTTCGAGATGGGTAAACTGACGATCTTCACCAGAGGTTTTGAAGATTACGTCTGAAAGGCGGATGAGCAGGTGGAAGGGGTATATAACAAGGGAGACGATTTTAAGTGGGATAATGGTGAGCAAGGCGATAGTGGTGGAATGGCGGTAAGCGATGTCTTTGGGTAGTATTTCTCCCAGAATGATGATAAATGGTGAAAGTATCAAGCCCGTAAGAAATTCATATCCAGCTCCCAGGTGCTTGTAGAGTATTTGTGCTGCCACCGTGGATGCGGCAATTACGCATATAGTAGTACCGGCTATTGAAGCTGCAATAATTTGTTCTGCGTGTTTCCATTCACGCACGATGAGTTTTGCCCTGTAGTTCCCGTCGCGTGCAAGTGCAGTAATAATAGACCTTGGAGCAGAGAGGAAGGCGATTTCGCTACCCGAAAAAAATCCTTCGAAAAAGACCAAAGCGATAATAATGAGAAGTTCGCCGGTCATTGGACCTTTTCCGCGTAAATTTCCTTTACCGTTCTGCTGTTTTTCATGGATTCAATGCGGAACTTCCAGGTTTTATAGGTGAATTCATCGCCCTCTGAAGGAATACGTCCAAGTACATGCATGGCAAAACCCGAGACTGTTTCAAAGTCTCCCGTGGGCAGCTCTATGCCGTATTTCCTGAGCAACTCGATTTTTGCATCTCCCTGGATGAGGTAACCCTTTTTCTTTTTTTTCACCAGCTTACCTTCACCAATCTGGGCCATGCGGCTGAAAAGGGTGTAAATGATATCTCCCAGGGTAATGATGCCTGTATAGGTACCGAACTCATCCACGACGATCGCTATATGGGTTTTCATGCGGCGGAAGTCTTCCAGAAGGCTGATAACCTTTTTTACTTCCGGTACAAAGTAGGGTTTTTTCAGCAGGACATGCCAGTTTTTTTCTCCACTACCGTGCCATGAGGCAAAATCTTTAAGATAGAGAATACCCACGATGTTGTCGGGTCTGTTCTGGAAGACAGGAAAGCGCGAATGAGAGAAGGCTTTAAGGGTAGCCTCTACTTCCTCGCTCGTGAGTTCATAACTGAGCATTTCCACATCTTTTTTGGGCGTCATGATGTCAGAGCACCGGATCCTGTCGAGTTGAAGCACCTGCATGAGAATTTCCATTTCTTCCTTGTCAATGGCACCCGCCTGAGTTCCTTCTTTCAGGAGGAGCATGATGTCCTTTTCACTCATGCCGGGCGTGCTTGCCGTTTCGCGGATTCTTCTGGGTATGATGTAGGAGGCCCATGTGGTGAGTACGTAAAATGGATAGGCCAGCCTGGAGAATACATAGAGCACCGGGGCTGCTGCGGTGGCATAGGCTTCTGGATTGCGGAAAGCGAGTTTGCGAGGAAGAACTTCTGCCAGCAGAAGTACCAGCAGGAGCGTTACTGCTGCTGCTATCCATTCTCCGTTGTATCCCAGGAGGATAATTCCAATGGAAGCACCAATAGCGCTGAGCGTGGAGTTGGCGAGGTCATTGCCCGTAAATATTGTTACCAGTAGTTTTTTGGGATCGCTCATGAGGGTGCGTATGAAGTGATTTTCACTGAGCATTTTGCTGGAGACACGCCTGAGGGAGAAAAGCGCGGCTTCTGCACCTGAAAAGAACGCTGACAGGAGCAACAGGAAAATTGCCAGGGCAAGCCGAATGTAGACAGCTTCACTCACCGGGCTGCTCCTGCCCAAACCGAAATGAGTGCAGAAACCCTTTGGGGCGCGCGAATTTTACAGGATGACTTTCAAAAAAGATTTGTATCCCCGAGCCTTTTACAACTTCGCCTATTTCCATGAATTTGGCAATCTTTTTTATTTCAAGGGCCTTACCCGGTGGAGCGGTTATCATCAGGCGGTAGTCTTCTCCTCCCCACAAGAACATATCAACGGGTGTGATGTCGAGTTTTTTGCATGCCTGAACAAATATACGCGGGAACATCTGTCCGGTAAGATCGAGAATAATTTTTACTCCAGATGCTTTTGCAAGATGATATGCAGATTCCACAAGGCTATCGCTTGTATCAATACATGCGATACGTGTAATTTTCATGCGCGCGATGCGGTGGGCGAGGGTGAATTCAGGTCCGGGCATGAGAAAGTGCTTTTCCAGTGAAGTCAACCTTCTTGGGAAGGGAAGTCCTTGTCTTCTCTTTATGAGCTCGAGCCCAAGAGCAGCCAGTCCTGTGGGTCCTGAAATAAGGACTTTATCACCGGGCTTTGCGTTGGATCGCATAAAAGGTTTGGAGTAAGGTTGGCCGAATACCGTGAAGTTCAAGATGAAACCTTCGGAAGAAGCAATAATGTCACCTCCTCCCAGAGGTACATGGTAGCGAATGGAGCATTTATAAATTCCGTCAATTAAATCCTTTGTATCCCGTTCCTCAGCATTTTGAGGTATTCCGAGCGTAAAGAAGAACCCCAGGGGTCTGCAACCACACGCGGCAAGATCACTGAGAGCCCCGGCAAGAGCCCGATACCCTGCATATTTAAGAGGGAAAAGGTCTCTGCGGAAGTGAACTCCTTCTGCCGAACCGTCAGTGGATATGAAAAATTTTCCTTTGAGAAAGAGTCCGGAACTGTCATCCCCAATCCATGGGGAGAAGTGTTTTTTCCACCGACGAAATCGCCTTTTTATGTATTGAATTAAACGTGTTTCTGATGTGTTCAGTGTTTCCAAAGCTTCAGGAACGTCCTGCTGCCACGCTGGCTTCTGTTTCTTCAGCAAGAGATATTCGAACAGCTTCTTCTATGCTGCGGATAAAGTGAAACTGCATTTTTCGTTTTACGTAGGGAGGTAACTCCTGCACCTCACCCTGGTTAGGAGCAGGTAATACTACTTCTTTAATCCCGTACCTGAGAGCACCCAGTACCTTTTCTTTAATTCCCCCAACCGGAAGTATTTTACCAGTAACAGTAACTTCACCTGTCATGGCTACATCTTTGCGGACCCTCGTGTTTTTGAAAGCAGAAATAATGGCCACTGCAATGGTTACTCCTGCACTGGGGCCATCTTTGGGAATTGCTCCTGCTGGAACATGTACGTGTATGTCCGTTGTGTTAAACAGATTTTCGTCAATATCGAAATCACCAGAGCGTGCACGTGCAAAACTCAAAGCTGCCCTTGCCGATTCCTTCATGATCTCTCCCAGATGTCCGGTGAGAATGAGGTTGCCCTTGCCACCTTTCATGAGAACACACTCCACCTTGAGTACTTCGCCTCCATAAGGAGTCCAGGCGAGTCCAAGGGCGACTCCCACTTCTTCATTACCCAGTTCTGTTTCCGGCTGATACTGCTCATTACCCAGGAACCGGCGGATACTCTGCTTTTTAATAATTACGGGAAGCTGGCGTTTCTTCTCCACAATTTCCACTGCCACCTTTCTCAAGACAGAAGCAATGTTTCTTTCGAGATTTCGAAGCCCTGCTTCTCGAGTATAGCCGCGGATGATTTGAACGATGGCGTCATCCGTAAACTTTACTTTTTCTACGTCGAGGCCATTTTCTTTACACTGGCGGGGTATGAGATATTTTTTTGCGATGTTCACCTTTTCTTCTTCGGTGTAGCCGGGAAGGTAGATGACCTCCAGGCGGTCAATGAGTGCGGGGGGGATGGTGTCGGTGATGTTGGCTGTGCATATAAACATCACTCGTGAGAGGTCATAAGGTAGATTAATGTAATGGTCTACGAAGTTGAAGTTTTGCTCAGGGTCAAGCACTTCCAGAAGAGCAGAGGATGGATCACCGCGGAAGTCCATCCCGAGCTTGTCAACCTCATCCAGCATAAACACGGGATTGCTGGTTTTTGCCTGGCGGATGCCCTGGATAATTTTTCCAGGCATGGCTCCCACGTATGTGCGCCTGTGACCCCGGATTTCCGCCTCGTCGCGCACACCCCCGAGACTGACACGAACGAATTCCCTCCCGAGTGCGCGTGCTATGGACTTTCCGAGTGAAGTTTTCCCTACACCGGGTGGGCCCACAAAGCAAAGGATAGGTCCCTTGTGATCTGGTTTTAACGTTTTGACTGCCAGAAACTCAATGATTCTTTCTTTGACCTTTTCCAGGTCATAATGGTCCTCGTCCAGTATTTTGCGTGCTCGTGAAATATCCAGATTATCTGTGCTGTATTTTTGCCACGGTAGCTCCAGGAGCCAGTCCAGATAAGTCCGCACCACAGAGGCTTCTGCTGAATCAGGATGCATGTTTTGAAGTCTCTTAAGCTGTTTAAAAGCTTCTTCCTTGACCTGCTCGGGCATGAGAGCTTCTTCTATGCGCTTTTGCAGTTCCTGAATTTCTTTTTCACGGTCATCCAGTTCTCCGAGTTCTGACTTGATAGCTTTAAGTTGTTCCCGCAGAAAATATTCTTTTTGTGCTTTGTCTATAACCTGTTTGGCCTGCTCCTCAATTTTTTGTTTCACCTTGAGAAGTTCGAGTTCACGTGCCAGGTATTTGTTGACCGTGGTGAGCCTTTTTACAGGGTCTGTTTCTTCAAGTATCGCCTGAGCCTCTTCCACTTTTAGATTCAGATTGGATGCGATAAGATCTGCCAGGCGGCCTACTTCCTGGATGTTTTCAAGCATTGATATGAATTCCGGAGGTACTACTTTGGTTATTTGTACAATTTCGTTTACCAGTTCAAGCGTAGCCCTTTTCAGAGCTTCCAGGTGAATATCAAATTTGGGTTGCTCACCTTCCTCAAGAAGTTGAATTTTAGAGAGTATGAAAGGTTCCCACTGGGTTACTTCTACAAGGCGCGCACGCTTCAGCCCCTGAACCAGGGTCTTGAGTGTCCCGTCAGGCATTTTGATCATGCGCAGAACACTTACTACAACTCCCACTGTGAATAAATCATCCTGCCGTGGATTCTCCACCTCACTCTGTTTCTGAGCTACCATAAAAAGCAGGCGGTTATTTTTGAGAGCTTCATCCACTGCTTTTACAGATGTAGGCCTTCCAATCATCAAGGGGGAGATGGCGAAAGGCAGAAGCACCATGTCTCGAAGAGGTACGGTGGGAAGCAGCTCTGGAATTCTGATTTGTTCGTGGCCGGTAACTTCTCCGTTCATTCTGATTCCTCTGAAATGATAGGTATGTTGTATACAGGTCGACGGCGTTCCTGAATTTTTTGCAGCTTCACCTTTAACACGCCGTTTTTTAAAATTGCTTTGGCATCTCTCATGTTACAGGGCGTAGGTACTTCGACCACTCGGCGAAACCTGCCAAAGTGTCGTTCGGCCCTGAGGTAACGAAAGTTTGCTGATGGATCAAGTTTCTCATTTGTTTTAAAGCCTTCTACTATAACCGTGTTTCCTGTTGTGTAGACTCGTAATTTTTCTACCTTGACCCCCGGAATTTCGAACAAAAGAACAACATGATCTTCTGTCTCGTATACATCTGTTTCCGGGAAAAGAATAATATCCTCTGCCTCGGCATCGTGGGGCCTGTAGCCGAAAAGACGTTCAAAAAGTCTTTCGATTTCTTCCTGAAGAAGAGCCATCTGTTCAAGGATCATATTTCGCTTCATGACAATGTAATTATGGGGTGAGTTTAGGTTTCTATCAAGGGTTTGGTTTGTATTCCTTATTTAAAAGAGATTTAAACTGGGTACTGTGGGACAAAAATTAAGAAATTTCCAGTGGATATAGATCAGGAGAGAAATGCTTGCTTGTGGTCAAAAAAGTAAAACAATGCTTAATTTGGCTTTTGTGCTGAAAGGAAAGATGTTATAGTCCCGCACGACAAATTAAAACAAACGTTTAATATTTACGGCCTCTACAGTGAAGAGATTGTTCAGACATGTAAGCCAGAACCTTATTCTATGGGTTATTGTATGGAGTGTTGCAGCCTATTCTTATCCCCGTCCGTTTATTTCGATAAAGCCTTACCTCGAGTATTTTTTCACCCTCACCATGTTATGCGTTGGTTTGCTGCTCAATCCACAACATGTGAGGATGCTATCTCAGAATCCTCAGAGGGTAGGTGTGGGCACGTTGCTGCAGTTTACAATTATGCCTGCAACTGTTTTTAGTGTATCTATTTTCTTCGATGATCCTCTGGTAAAAACAGGAATTATTCTCACCGGCTGTGTTCCTGGTGCAATGGCGAGTAATCTGATGAGTGCCCTTGCAGAAGCGGATGTGGCTCTTTCTGTATCAATAACGACCCTGTCCACACTCTTATCGCCTCTGGTTACACCGTTTTTGCTTTACGTTATGGCAGGCAGCATGGTGAAGATTAATTTTTCAGCGATGTGTGTAAAACTTATGTGGATGGTTGTTCTCCCTGTTATAGCAGGGTACATTTTAAGGCTGAGAAGGGGAGAGTGGGCATTGCGCGGAAAGGATTATTTTTCTGGAATTGCCGGGCTTGCCATTGTGGTTATCGTGGCCATCGTTGTGGCCAGCAATTCTGGTCATCTGAAGATGAACCATCTGGGTATTGTGCTGGCACTACTTGTGCCCAACATTATTGGATATGCAGCAGGTTTTGGTTTTGCGTCGCTTTTCGGCTGGCCGAGCTCACAACGTAGAACAGTGTCTCTGGAAGTAGGAATGCAAAACGCAGGACTCGGGACCGTCCTTGCGCTGGGTTACTTTGGGGATAAAGCAGCGATACCCCCTGCTATATATACCGTACTGTGTCTTGTAACATCATCGCTGCTGGTTACGTACTGGGAGAGGGCTGATTTGCCCTGACCTCAACTTCCTTTGAGTTCCAAATCGGAAATCGCGGGTGCACATGCTTCTCGTTTTTTTGTTGGGTTTTGGGATATGAATGTCAAATGTTGAGACCAGACCCCGAAGCGTGGAGGGCGAGCGTCATGATGGTTTGTTGTGGGTTGATGGCTGTTGAAGTGGGTAGCACGCTTCCGTCGACGATAAAGAGTCCTTTTATTCCGTGAAATTCGCAGAACTGGTTTACCACCGAGTTTTCAGGCGATGTGCCCATTCTGCACGTACCAAGGGGGTGAAGACTTCCACCGAGCATGAATTTTCTTTTTTCAAACAGCGTGTCTATTTTGTCCAGTTCTTTTTCGCTTTTTAACGTGAGTCCTCCGATGTGTACAGGAAATACTTTCTTTGCTCCCGCGGCAAAATATATCTGGCACAGAATCTTCAACGCCTTTCTCATCTTTTCTATGTCAGATTGGAGAAGTTTGTAGGAGACCAGAGGCAGACCGCCCGGCATTACCCTCACACGCCCCTCGGATGTATCACTGATGAGAGCTCCCGCATCTGTAAAACGGATATATTCCTGCATGTTTCTCTGATGCTCGATGCCACATCCTGGAACGAGCATTCCACCGATCGGAGGAGGCACCGCACCCACAAGAAAGATAATGCCTTCGTGGAGGTATTCATCTGAGTAATAACTCTGGGGAACACCCTTCCAGCATTCAATTTCCTCATCAAAGATGGCACCGGCCACCACTCCTGGATGAAGATGCAGGTGGCGTCCAATGTGGGGATTTCGCAGTCCGCTTTTTACCAGTATCACGGGAGTCCATATGGCCCCGGCAGCCAGGCCCACGACAGGAGCCGTAACTTTAAATTTTGTACCCTTCATTTTTCCTCGCATAAAAGTGCCTCTCACACCCTTGACCTTCCCTTTTTCTATTTCCACACGTTCAACATTTGCTCCCGTGTAAACTTCTCCGCCGAGAGCCTGAACTCTTGGTATGAACGAAAGGTGCGGGGCTTTCTTGGCGTTCAGAGGACATCCAATGACACAACTGCCACAACCCCTGCATCCTGCTGCATTCCTTTTCACCGGCCCCCCGGAAAATCCCAGTGCTTTGATGCCCCTTTCGAATATTATGCCGCTTTTGCCCATTGCATCACGGGATACAGGTTCTATTGGGAGGAACTCCTCGAGTTTACGTGAAAGTTTATCCACGTAATCAGGGGTAAATACTTCGAGCCCGTCCTCTCTCCATTTCTGAATTACGTGGTCAGGCGGTCTGAAACATGTACCCGCGTTCATTGCGGCCGAGCCACCGAGGCAACTCGCATAAAGAATGGGAATGGCAGGTGTGCTCAGTGCCAGGGAAACACGGAATGGCTGGTACTGGTTTATGACTCTCAGGGCACCTTCCACAGGGTCCTCGTTTTCTTCAAGTTTTGCAACGGGCAGTCCCTTTTCCAGGATGATAACCTTTTTCCCTGCTTCGGCCAGTCCCCATGCGAATGCTCCACCACCGGCACCAGAGCCTATCACGCAGGCGTCCGCCTTGATATGCATTTCCTTCAACTGGCACACCCCGGCGTGTATTTGGTGATTCCACGGCTTTGCGGAGAGGAGTAGAGCGTACCCACAGCAATAAGTTTTGCAAGAATAAAGAGCAGGCGTCCAAAGGCAAATCTGTGATTTTCCAGGCGACTGAGCACCCGGATGCGTTTTTCAGGGCTGAGCAGGTGAAACGGTCTGAAAGTTAATGCTACAGCTGGAAGTATCAGGTTGAGCACGAGTAGAGCGATTTTGAGTCCCAGGGCACCTCCACGAAACTCTTTCAGCGCGGTAATGACACGCGTGTAAAGAGGTTCTTCAGGATCTTCATTTTTCCACTCAGGAGCAAAGGATTCGATGAGTGCATAAAATATTTTTTGTGTCAGTGTCAAAGTTCTACGAATCCCCACATGTTAAATGGTGGAATCTCCATTTTTATGCATCCGTTGTCGCCAGCACGGGCCTGAATTTTTTGAGTTTTTTCCATTGTATAAAAAATCACTTCGTGTATAGAAGAAAGGTTATTTCCGCAGTAAGTGAGAGTAAAGGGTGATGTGTAGACGAAATCGCGGTCAATGACAGAATAATTATAGTTAAGAAAGTGCAAAATGACGTGGCCATCGCCCTTTACGGGAATAATGCCGAGGGTATCGCTCGCATCTGTGAAGATGGATGTTTTGCCGCCCAGCCTTTCCTGCACGGTACTGATGAGTCGCTGGGCTATTTGGGAGCTGCCGGTGGACCAGTACGTGGAAGCTTGAGGGAGGTAAAGCACATCTATGCCCGCGCTTCGGGCCTTATTCAGTAAACCCGCAGGATCGTGACTGTTGCAGGGTTCGTAAGGGACGATAATGAGCTTTACGTCGGGAAGCGTGGCAGAGGCGGTATTGGTGGAGACGAGGTCGCCATCTCCTTCGTAAAGTGCGACAAATGGAATGTGGGCTTTTTCGAGAAGAGTGGTCATTCCCAGGTAACCCGTGTGTACAGAGCCTGAAGGCATCCACGGGGTTGCAAATCCCTGGATTGTGTATTCTTCGAGAGCACATGAATAGTCGTAGAACACGGCCACATCACCGATGGGTTCCGTTTCTCTTACAATGTCAGAGTGTTCACGGATGAATTCTGTTACCATCGCTGCGGTATCTGCTGGAAGTGTGGCTGCCCCGGATACCGTAGAGGTGCCACCGCCGAATACGTACGCGTGATAGGGAATGAGAAATGATGCCCCGGAGGCGGCGGCTTCGGCAAGCCTGAATGCAATGGCCTGCCACTGCCTGCCGGATATGGAAAGAGCGAGAAGGTCAATGATTGTCGGGAACATCACCACGGGTTTGCCCGGAGAGATGGCTCTTGCCAGCAGGTAGGTGCCAACGTATCTGGCGTAGGGTGGATACTCCACGAAATTTTCAGATACGGTGAAATCCATGTCTTCGATAAAATGTTGTTTGTTTGGAGTGTAAAAAAATGTGTTGGCAGCAAAGGCGATATCCCTGCCGGCATACTCTCTTGCAAAGGTGATGAGTTCCCGGATCTGCTCTTTTCTGCTTTTAAGCTGGAAATACACAAATTCTCTGCGCAGTGCAACGTTGGGGTCGCCTGCGGGTGTGCTGGCACCGTGCTGGATCAAATATTTCCTGTAGTCGAATGTACTGATGTCAGTAATACCGAATTTTTCTAAAAGTTCATCCGGGCTGAACCTTTCAGCAAGGTAATTCCTGAAGGCCTGCATGCAATACTCGCAGAAACCGGCCACGTAAAGGTGCCCACCGATACCTTCTATCTCGTCGAAATGAACGGCGTCCACGCCACCGTCGATGTGTTCCTTGATGCGCTCTTTCATGAATTCCTGCCAGTGGGGATTATTGTGACATGGAAGGTAAGGAGGGTCAGGTTGAATCCACAGGGCCCTGACGGGATTGCCATGGATATCTCTGCAGGCAAAATCTTCAAGATTGGTTTCACTTCCGACAACAGAAGCACTGGCCTGCATGGTGGGAAAGTTGGAGGCCACCTTTATGCCGTGTCGATGGAGTTGTTCGACGTACGCGAGTTCTTCTGTATTGAACCCTCCGTGATAGACAGACCAGGTGATCACCTCCGCTCTCACATCCAGCAGGTATGAGAGAGGAGGTTTTCCGTAAACAAATACCGTGACGTCATTCAACCAATCGTTAGAAAAGATGTAAGGTCCTCCGCCTGACTCTGACACACACCCAGTTAATATGGCGGCGAATAAATATGCCCCCAGCACCGACCATTTGAGATTAATCATGTTCCCCATATTATAACGATATTGGGCCTGTGGGTAATGTGATTTAAAAAATTTTTTCAAGCTGCAGATAGAGTGATGAAATGCCATTCTTTTTTTGTCGGTAGAGAGAGCGAGTGATATGTGTTAAACTGGAATGGAAATTATTTTGGAGGTTTTTTTATGAAGAAAAAAATTCTGCTTGTGGAGCCCCGCGGACGCGGTGAAAGTATGTTTGTCTATCAGTCCAATTTTCCCCTTATGGGTCCGGTTGTATTGGGTACCATTCTCAAAGCAAAAGGTCATGAAACCCTTGTGTACAGCGAAAGCATGGTCGGTAGTGATGTGCCTGATGCACTTCTTGCGTGGGCAGACGTGCTTTCCCTCTCTTTGCTGACGCTTACATCTCTGAGAGGCTATCGTATTGCGCGTCGCTACAGGGAATTGAACCCCAAGGGTGTGGTGGTCCTTGGAGGAATACACCCGTCCTTTATGCCGGAAGAGGCACTGGAATATGCAGATTATGTTTTTTGTGGTGAGGGTGAGGAGGTGTTTCCTGACTTTTTGGAATTCGGCTCCGATGAGAAGATCATTACCGGCGGGAAGGTTTCGGATATGGATAGCCTGCCCATTCCGGACTGGACGATTGTCGCAGGCTTCGAGAAGGTGAAGGTTCAGCCCGTGATGACTTCCAGAGGGTGCCCTTATGATTGCAGTTTTTGCACGGTGACAGCCATGTTTGGAAGAAAGTTCAGGATGGCTTCTCCCGAGAGGGTCCTGGAAGAACTGAAAAGAACAGACAAAAGCATGGTGTTCTTTTATGACGATAACATGGTGGCTTCTCCTGCCCGGATGAGAAGAATTGCAGAGCTCATGATAGAGAGCAACCTTAAGATAAAATGGTATGCCCAGATGCGCGCTGACGCGTCACGGGATCCCGAACTCTTACGCCTCATGCACAGGTCCGGTCTGCGTCACGCGTTTATCGGCTTCGAATCGGTGAGTGATGCAACACTGGAGGAGTACAACAAACAGCAATCCGCCGAACAGATAAAAGCGGCCATAAAGGCGTTTCATGAGGCCGGCGTGGGTGTGCACGGGATGTTTGTTTACGGGTCGGATGCTGACACCCCCGATATTTTTGGAGAAACGCTGCGATTTTGTCGTGATGCGCGGTTGGATACAGCACAGTTTGCGGCATTAACACCTTTTCCCGGCACCAGACTTTACGAGAAACTGCAGCGTGAGAATCGGATCCTGCACTCACGCTGGGATTTTTACGATGGGTTGCACGTGGTGTTCAAGCCCAGGAACATGTCACCGGTGGACCTTCAGCAGGGGGTATTTCAATCGTTTCAGGATTTTTACTCTCTTATTTACACTTTTGGTGATGCACTTGATGCAGTGGCGGTGGAGGTGCTTTCATTTTTCAGAAAGAAGGCAATACCCGGCGTGAGGGATGCCATTATAAGAGCTGTCGTCAGGTCGTCTTTCATGAAATGGAAGCGTAAAGACTGGTGGTATCTCGATTATCTGGGAAACTTCTGCGAGACCGTTTGATGATATATACAATCCTGGTGTCGGAATGTATAAGTAAAACCCTTCTGGTCAAAAGTACTATGAGGTCAAGAACAATATTTTTCTCTCAAGCAAGTGTATGATGTGGCGGCGGTAGGAGTCGAACCTACGACACAGGGCTTATGAGACCCCCGCTCTACCGCTGAGCTACGCCGCCACGTTTTTCGTGTTACCTATTTATAATGAATAATCACTGCTGCGGTCAAGGTGCCCTGTTGCTCTTGTTACTGAGTACCTGCCGTAATGTTTTCAGGGTAAGCACTTTCAGTAAGAAAAAGGATTTTAACCGGGGGCAGAGCCGTGGAAATACGCGTCATATCCCCTGTGGCTTCGTTGACTATGACGATGCCCGGGTTCTGAAAGTCGTTGTTTGCAATCCAGATTTCACCGTTATTCACTTCTAAATCGGAGATAGTGAAACCGTCAGCCTGGAATATCACGTCGGTGCTTCCTGTGGGGAAGTCATAGCTCACAACAGACATTTTGCAGCCGGAGGCACCCCAGATTCCACATTCTCTGGTGGCGACGATTGCGAACAATGTAGCTGCGTCTTCTGAGATGGAAATATCAAAGAGGTTTCCCCCCAGTACGCTTTCAGTAATTTCAAGCGAGGCTGTAAGTGCCACGGGGTCAATCGCCACCACGCCGCCGTCACCCACTCTGTCATTGTATCCAGCGCACGGGAGATAAAAGACATCTTGAGAAGGGTTTTCCACAAAATCTTCCACGGGGTTTGACACTGGAAGGGGAATAACCTTTGCAATTTTTGAGGTTTCGGTATTCAGCACCGCCACTGCAGAACCGTCTGTGGTGATGGACCACGGCCAGCCTTTGTCTGTAACCCAGCGCTGTAACGCGATGAACACAGTGCCGTTTTTCTCTGCGAGATATGCGGCTTCCGGGTTACCGTCGGAGTCGGCATATGCACTGATGTCCACCGGAGATGTTACAGAAAGGGAAGGCACAGGGCTCATGACCAGGATCTGCGGAACACCGTACCGTGACACGTACGCTTTGCCGTCTACAAATTCAATGTCATAGGGATTGGAGCCGCTACCTGTTGATACCTGGTAAATGGTGGCGAAGCCCTGCCGGGGATCTATGACCTGGACGTTGTCGGCATACATGCGGTTGATCACGTAAATAAGGCCGTCGTGAAGTACGGCCTGGTCCACGTCGGAACCCACCGTTCCACTTTTTTCGTAGACAACACTTCTGCTTTCCAAGTCAACAACGCTGAAGCCACCGGTCGTGTAATCCGTGCTGAGGATGAAAGCCCCGGCCACACCTTCGGCTTTTTCTGGACCGTTGTCCCCGCATCCAGCGGAGAGCACAGCGAGGACGAGCAAGACAGTTACAGCACTACCACATTTTTTCATGTGACACCTCCTCACGTGTTTTTTTGAAATTTTGGTGAATACTGGACGTAGAAATATAACCCGCGTCCCGGGAGCGGATACCCCAGGAAGTCGTACTCGCGTGTGTTAAAAACATTTCGTACAGTGAGTTTTACAGTCATCTGGTTTTTCCAGATCCCAAGTGCCATGGAAAACGTGTGCGTGGCAAATGGACCGACATGGAAGGCATTGGTTCTGTCCAGAAATTTTTTACTTTCAAAGCGTATCCTGTAGGTGAAAGAGAAAGGTTCCAGGTTGTATTGAAACATGAACACACCCGAAAGGAGAGGTTGGCCCGGTATGTATTTGCCCTTCCAGAACGGGACACTCCCGGTGTCACGGGTGTAAATGATGTTGACAGTAGCCGTTGCCATCCATCGCTTCAATCGGTAGTGACCGGATATTTCTGCGCCTGCGGAAACGGCGGAGTCTACACTTTCAGCACGCACGGTAAACTGAGAGTTCTGGATGAAAATGTGCAGGTCCCTTGCAGATACGAGAAAAAGCGTGCATTCGAGGTAAAGTGACGGCCGGTGAAATCTTATACCGGTTTCATATGTGGTTCGCTTTTCCGGGGATATGTCAGGGTTGGGAGCGATGAATCCTCTGTCCCCGGCAATTTCCGCCATGGAAGGTGGTTGCACCAGATGAGTGATGTTGAAAAACACTGAAAAACGGCTGTTGGAGCGCCAGAGAAGCCCTGCCGAAGGTTCCACAAACCAGTAAACGTTGCGTTCTATTTTGGCATTCACAGGAAACAGGGGGCGGCCTGATAGACGAAAGTGAACAAGGCGCAGGCGTCCAAATGTCCGCAGATTGGTAAATTTTCTGCTCATGTCCACATTGAAGAAAACGTGTGATGTGTGGAACCCGTACGTACCGTTATTAATGTAGTCGCGCCCCTTTTCTGACGAGAGGAAGATTCCAGCCCCTGTAGAGATGAACCATGCTCTAACAGTAGTGGGAATGTATATTTTTATGCCGCCTTCCTCGAGCAGGCCTTTTTCATCCTGAGAAAGCAGTCCCACCTCACTGTAAGGGTCGTAGAAGCGTTTGCTGGAGAACCGGGCGTGCATCGTGACTTCCGCATGCCGGGGCTTCTGCAACCTGAGCGTGCTTCCTGCAACAACTGTGGCATCCTTGTATCGTGCTGCAGATGATTGAAAGGTGTATATACCCGGAATGCCGCTTTCACGTTTAACGGCAGTGATGAAACTCCTTGTTTCAATGTGCTCGCTGTTTGTGGAGATAAAGAGGTATCCGCCTCCCGTGGAGTGGTCGTTGTTCGCACGTGTCACTTCGATGTCGTCGTCGGGGTTAAAGGGGGTGCCGTTGTCGCTGAGAAAGGTAAAATCACCTCGCGTGTAGTTGTATCCACTTCCTGCAGCAATGCTGAATCTCTTTGTAGATGTGCCCCAGAATACATGGCCTCCTCCGGTGGAAAATGACCCTGCGTAGGTGCTCAGGGTAAATCCCTGAATGCGTTGTTTAAGGTGGAGGTTTACTGCACCGGCTCCGGAGAGAGGAGAGAGACTTGAGGGAATGTAGGAGCGGTACAGGTCGGCGTTTTCAAACATCCACGCAGGAAGGCTGCCGAGGTCCTGGATGCCGAACCTTGCGTCACCGAGTGGTACGCCTTCCAGAAATATGCCCACGGCGGACGTGGAAGAACCACGTATGGAAACGGCTGAAAAGGCACCGCTCCCTGTAAGTTCACGCGATACCACACCAGGTGTTAATGCGAGTATCTGGGCCAGGTTTTCATTCCCGCTAAACGCTCTGGTGATGTTTACCGAACCTGAGGCCAGGGCAGGGTCCGGCGGTGCGGTGGAGGTAAGCTGGATAGGAGCGCGGTATAAAGTGCCCTGTATGAACGCGAGCAAGGCAAGAACTTTCAGCATCATTTTGGCGGTTCTGCGACAATGTGATAGTGCCCCTCAGGTGATCGGTGCACGTGAATTTTTACCTGAAAGGCGTGTTCTAACACGTGGGTGCCGACAAGTTCATCAGGAGTGCCTGAAAAGATGATTTTGTGACCTGATAACACGTATACAGTATCTGCAATGCTGAGTGCCGTGGAGAGGTCCTGGGTAACGAATACAATGGCCTTGCCGCTGGCGCGGAGTTTTTTGATGACTTCTACCGCGGCTACTGATGCGCGGATGTCCATGAAAGGTGCAACTTCGTCGAAAAGAATGTAATGACTTTTGCCCACAAGTGCAGTTGCGAACGCCACGCGGGCTTTTTCACCCTGGCTCAGGTGATTGAAATCTCTTTCCAGCAGATGAATGATTTTTAACTCTTCTGCAGCATTTTCTACAGTCCTTATGTCATTCTCAGTAAACGGCTGCAGCAAGCCGCGTAACGGAATGCGTGAGAGAAGTAAGAAGTGTTTTACCTTCATGGGATGAGGTAATTCATTGTAAAAGCAGATGTACCTTACAAGTTGAGCACGGGCTTTACGAGATAGATTAAAAAGGTTGTTCCCTTCCACATATACGTGTCCACGTGAGGGGTGGAGTATACCGGCAAGAATTTTGAGTAATGTGGTTTTCCCGGCGGCGTTGGGGCCAATGATGCACGTGATCTTTCCTGATGCGGCCAATACGGACACGCCCCGAAGTACGGTGTTTGTGCCGTAATGGTAATGTATGTCTTCAGCCCTGAGCACGTACGGCCCTCCACATGAGATATGCAAGTGCAGGTGCTCCAATAACAGCCGTGACAATGCCCACCGGCACCTCTACAGGAAAGGCGCTTCGTGCGAGCGTATCAGCGAGTGTGAGAAAAGCACCACCTGTAAACGCCGAGAGAAAAATTACACGAAATGCTCTGCGATACCCGGTGAGCCTCACCACGTGCGGTATCACAAGCCCGACGAACCCCACAATGCCGCAGATGGCCACAGCAAGTGCTGTAAGGACCGATGTCACGATAAGTGTGAGCAGGAGAATTTGAGACGGCTGAATTCCTACAGAAAATGCAAAGTCTTCCCCTGCATTGAGTGCTTCCAGTGGCCGTGAGAGCAACAGGAGAAAGGGAAGAGTAACAGCCCCTCCTCCTAAAGCAATGAAGAGCGTTTTTGCTGTGCCCAGTGATAACTGGCCGCTGAGGAACGCTAAGGTTGAAGCATAACGTTCTGGCAGGAATGCAACAATGTTTAACATGACGAGTGCAGCTGCAAAGGTGCTTATAGCAATTCCTGCAAGTATTACAGTTGCAGGGGAAAATCGGCCGGTACCTCCAGCAATAAAAATTGTTGCAAGTGCTGCTGTGCCTCCACCTGCAAAACCTGCCAGCCATAACAGCTCCGAAGGCAGGCCTGCAATAATCCAGCCTGTCATGCCGAGCGCAGCTCCGGAAGAGATCCCTATCAAATAGGGGTCTGCCAGGGGATTGCGCAATGCCATTTGAAGCGCAGCACCTGATGAGGCCAGATAAGCTCCTACCAGTACCCCCGCGGACGTTCTCATAAGCCTGAGAGTGAAGATCGGACCTTTAGGAAGATAGAATCCAGAGGAGCCCCACAGAAGTGATAGCAGGACAGCAAGAATGCATAATGAAAGAAGTATCAAGGGTCTTGCTGCTGCTTTAGCGCGCATGGCTGCTGCACCATTTTTTGATGCGTTCCAGCGCCTTAAAAATTCCAGGTCCCGGACGCATGAGATTGTTGTCATTTACATGGATAAAGCCTGTACGGGGAAGCAACTGTAGAAGAACATCCGGTTTCTTCGACGAGGGCAGAATAATAACTTCCGGGTTGATTTCCTGGAGTTTTTCGGCGTCCAGATAGAAATAGCCTCTGCCGTAGTCAGCCGCGTTTTTCAAGCCTGCTTTCGTGAGAAGATCGTGGATAAAAGTGTCTTTTCCAGCGGCCATGGGCGGTGATACCTCGATTAAGGCCATGGCTGTTAAGGATGGACAGGGTGGAATTGAGAGAATTTTTTTTGCCTGATTCAGGGTCTCTTTTGCCACGGGTTCCGAGTGAAACAGGTGCCCGAGCTTTTTTATCCATGAGAAAATATCTTCAATGTTTTTTATCGTGACCACGAGGGTTTTTACTCCCGCTCTTTCAAGTGCACCTTTGATATGAGGTGGATTACCTTCAGTGGATATGAGTACAAGGTCTGGTTGCAGCGCAATAATTTTTTCGAGGTCGGGATTGGTGTAAATACCCACACGTGCAATGTGCAGTTTTGGAGGAACGGAGCTGAAATAGCTGACACCTGCCAGGTGGTCGAGACCCCCGGCGGCGATAACCATATCTGCAAGTGAGGGTGCAAGTGTGACAACAGATGGTCGCACTACAGCATTTGCGCCGCCCGCAAGCTGCACCGATAGCAGGAAAATCAAGATTTTAGTTGCCTGTGTGACACTTTGCACCGGACACCTCTCACTCCCTCCTCGGGGAGATTGAGGCTACGACGGGTTCAGGCAGGTCTCCTGGCTCTGGGATCATCGCCTGCCTCCCGCCTTCCCATCCACCTTCGCATTGCGCTTGCGGTGGACAGTGGCACCATGGGAGGCGGCTCCCCCATTACAGTGGCGGGACCGCGCCGGATTTTCACCGGCTTCCCTTTTAAGCCCCGACGGGCACCTGAACCCGGAGGAGCCTCGTTGGTCGCATGTTACATTTCTTAGGCCAAAGTGTCAACACCGGCTGTACGTGCGGAAAAAGAGGAGTTTTAAATTGGGCATACGTGGAAAATATTGTATTTTTTAAATTATGAAGCAATGGATATCTTACATTTTTACTTTGTTGTTTATCGTCTCATACGTGTACGCCGGAGGATACGATGACCGTTCCAGTATTTTCTTTCTTCCCACCGCATACCAGATACCCCGGAATTATCAGATAAAAACCTACGATTTTTTATATTACACAATAGAAAAAAAAGTGGCCCCTTTCGTGAGCGTGGGGATAAATACGACCCTGCCCATGGAGGTTGGAGGATTTACGGGTATTTTCATGAAGTCCACCCTGAAGATCTCTTCTCACGTGGCAGTGGGAACCCTCATGCAAATGGGAACTGCTTATGAATATTCTATAGGAGAGAGTTCGGGAACAGTGAGACCGATCGCGCTCTTTTCCCCGATACTCACTTTCGGGTGGAGATCATTATTTATAAGCTTCGGGATGTTTACCTATGGGGTTTTTCGGGCTGATCAGTGGGACCTGATAACAGTGGCTGCCGGTGGTGTAAATACCCGCATAACCAGAACCACACAGCTGGCCCTTGAATTGTACATTCCATTGTATTCACAGCAGGAAATGCCGCTGGAGTGGTTGGTGATCTACGGTTTCCGATTTGCAGCGGGACGGAAGTTTTTTGCCAGCCTGTCGCTTGCTTTGCCAATGGTGACAGACCCGGATTTTTTTGTCGATGTGTCCCCTCTTGGTGCCCCCCTTTTAATACTGGGAATGAACCTTTGATACATGCGTGCAGGCAAGCTTTTCAGACTTTTTCTATCCCGGGGTTCTTTTTGATTGAGCAGTACTCTCCACACATTGTGCACACGTCGTTAATGGAAGGAGGAGCTGAGGCTCGGAGTTTTCTTGCCCTGGTAGGGTCTATGGCGAGTTGAAATTGCCTGTCCCAATCGAGAAGTTTTCGCGCTCGTCCCATTGCATCGTCTCTTTCGCGTGCGCCGGGTATCCCCTTCGCGATATCACCCACGTGTGCTGCAATACGCGTTGCCACAACGCCCTCTTTTACTTCTTCCACATCGGGGAGCTTCAGGTGCTCAGCTGGCGTGACGTAACACAAAAAGTCAGCTCCCTTTGCAGCGGCGATGGCCCCTCCGATGGCTGCCGTAATGTGGTCGTAACCAGGAGCAATATCCGTGACCAGTGGGCCAAGCACGTAAAATGGAGCACCATGGCATAACTTTTTTTCTATAAGTACATTTGTTTCAACCTCTTCTATTGGAATGTGTCCCGGGCCTTCAATCATTACCTGAACTCCCGCATCCCAGGCACGTAGGGTCAACTCACCAAGTATGTTGAGTTCTTCGATCTGGGCCATATCCGTGGCATCTGCAAGGCAACCGGGCCTGAGCCCGTCGCCCAGGCTCAGGGTAACGTTGTGTTCCCGTGCAATGGCCAGTATTTCATCGAAATATTCGTAGAGTGGATTTTCACGGTTGTTTGTTCCCATCCATTCAGCAATCAGAGAGCCTCCACGGGATACAATTCCCAGTACTCTGGGATACATGCGAAGTTTTCGCAGTGATCCCCTGGTAACACCGGAGTGAATGGTCATGAAATCCACCCCCAGCTCTGCCTGCCTGCGAATTACATCAATAAGTTCTGAAACGGTCAGGTCAGTAAAGGCTTTTCCCTTCATGCGTGCGGTTACCGCTGCCTGATACAGGGGAACCGTGCCGACTGGGACCGGGGATACGTCAAGCATGGTTTCGAGGATATGCCATACATCTCCGCCTGTGGAGAGGTCCATGATTGTATCGGTACCTGCTTCTACAGCCGCGGAAAGTTTGGCAATTTCTTTTTCCAGGTCCGCGATATCAGGGGATGTACCAATATTTGCGTTAACTTTTGTGGAAAGTTTTTCACCCACTCCCACGGGCTCAATGGCTTTACGTCTCGAG
Organism: bacterium; assembly: GCA_024275095.1. Classification (GTDB taxonomy): domain Bacteria; phylum JAJRZV01; class JAJRZV01; order JAJRZV01; family JAJRZV01; genus JAJRZV01. Next base: position 28,583 of record JAJRZV010000075.1, read on the forward strand.
GAATTTTTCAGAATGACGGCCCTGCCTGCGTCGACAAGTTCTTCGAGCTCGCGTGCATCAATCTTTTCCTTCGTGGCCACGAGGAAAATATCTTCTTTTTTTACCGGAAATCTCATCTTACTTTCACCTCGTTACTAACACATTTTACCACTGATTAATGTATTGAGCATACGGTGGTGTGTGTCACACAGGTTAATACTTCGGGAGGCATGGACGCGGATAAGGTCTTCCTGAAAGTGAAAGTTATACAGACGACACTCAGGAGAGGAACAGAAACCTTCGCCCAGCAACTGGTAGAAAATTGCCTGAAGTGCACATCCTGCTGCGACAACAGCAATGCGCGGATCTCCATGCGCTAAATATTTTCCACTGTGGCGGACTTTCGCGATGGCATCTGCCACGTCTGCCTGTGCTAAGGTGGACATCTGTAACCTGTCCAGATAGTATGAACGGGGTTTTGCGGGACCTTCTACAAGTCCTCCAATGGAAATGACAGATGGCTGCCAGAGGATAAGGTATCGGGCATGATAACGCAGGTCATTTTCGTCGTATGTCATAAGAAGCTGATCAGTTATTACAATGCAGGTTGTGTTAAGCGAAGCTTTTATTTTTCTATTCACAATTTCCCATGTCATAACGGCGTATTCGAATCCATCGTAGGGAACACCGTACGCAGGGGCAGCGTTGTTTACAATGCGCTTTTTTTCATACTGAAGTTCTACAGGTGTTGGAGTGCGGTTTTTTTCTTGAAATTGTGAGAAAGGATTGATTATTCGCATGAGAACGAGGCGTGTTGCCAGCTCTTCGTACTGTTTTTCATCGGGAAGAGGAAAAAGGGGAATGCATGATTTTACAGTGATGCCGAAGATAGAATGTAGCTCTTTTGCTATTTCGCCGCTCAGGCGCTCTCCTTCTGAGCCTTCGAAAAAGAAGTAGACGGAGAAACTATCCTTACTTGGAATCACGGAGCGTATGCAGGGCTACTTCGGCCGCGCGTTTTCCTGACAGAAGCATTCCGCCGAATGTGGGACCCATACGTGGAAGACCGAATGCCGTCGCTACCGCCATTCCCGTTACGATAAGTCCGGCATGAACCTCTCCTGTGTGTTCCACCAGTAAATCCTCAGATTTTTCCACCCACATGGCCCCAAATCCTGGAACCTTGAGTACTCCACGTTCTTCAAGTTTTCTTACCACACATGCATCGTGTCCCGTGGCGTCAATAACAACACGGGACTCCAGCGCAATGGGATCCACACAGGTGATCTCCCGTGGCAAACTGCTGACAGGGGTCCAGTTTACCACCACACCTGCCACACGTCCGCCTTCACGCAGGACTACATCGTCGAAAACGGTCATCTGGAGAAATTTGGCTCCCGCTTCACATGCCGAAGCGATAACCTTGGAACATGCATGGGGGCCATCGGTCACAAACAGTCCTGGAGTGACCTCTTCACACGGGACGCCCAGTTCGCGCAGTACTTCTTCACCGGGATGCCTTACAGTAATCTTGTTCATCAGGAACCCACCCAGCCAGAATCCACCGCCCAGATAATTGTTTCGTTCAATAATGAGAACATTGAACCCTTCTTTGGCCAGCTCCCTACCGGCGATAAGTCCGCTCGGTCCTCCACCTACTATGATAACGTCACTGAAGACATACTTCTGAAAGTCCTGGGCGAATCCAGAAACAATAGCACTGGTTACTTCTTTCTCACCTACATCTGAAAAAATCTTTTTTTCATCCCCCATGATTCACCTCCTCTGAACGTGGCATTATATGAATGCCTCTTTTTTACTGTCAATGTACTGAAAACGACTTCAACACTGTTTCGAAAATTAAATCTGAAAATGAGGACATTTGCTTTTATGTTCATTAAAATGATTTTTCATGTGGCCTGACAGAGACGTTAAACGCAGGTTTGTCATTGTCGGGGGGATGGCGATCCTTGTTTTTGTGGTGGGCACGGGAGGTTATATGGTTATTGAGGGATGGAATATTACTGATGCCATGTACATGGTAATTATTACATTGAGTACAGTAGGGTACAGTGAAACACATCCTCTATCCTTCCCGGGTCGTGTTTTTACCATGTTTCTTATTCTTGGTGGTACCGGCACGCTGCTTTATGCCATCAGCTCTGTTACTGTACTTTTGGCCGAAGGCGAACTTCAGAAATTTCTCAGGAGGCGTCGTATGGATAAAAAAATTGGCCAGATGAGGGATCATTACATTGTATGCGGCGCAGGAAAAACGGGAATTCATGTGATACACGAGCTGGCAAAGACAAAACATGAATTTGTCGTGGTGGAGCGTGATCCTGAAAAAATAGAGATGCTGGGTGAAGAAGTGCATGTTATTCAGGGTGATGCCACTCAAGATGAGGTGCTGAAGATGGCGGGAGTGGAGAGGGCCAGAGGTCTTGTCACGTGTTTGCCAAACGATGCAGATAATCTGTTTGTTGTGCTTACGGCAAGGGGACTCAATCCTTCTCTACGGATCGTCGCCCGTGCCAATGACGAGGAGTCCTATAGAAAGATTTTTAAAGCCGGGGCTGATTCGGTGGTTTCTCCAAATTTCATCGGGGGATTGAGGATGGTGTCTGAGTTAATACGGCCTACCGTTGTTACTTTTCTGGATACGATGTTGAGGGAAAAAGGAACCCTGAGAGTGGAAGAGGCCACTGTTGCAAAAGGCTCAAAATACGTGGGCAAGCGTCTTCAGGAAGTTCCTCTCAGGGATAAAAAAATTAATTTACTGGTGGTGGCTATAAAAAAAGATGGTGACTACATTTTCAATCCCCAGGCTGATACAACACTCGAAGCCGGAGATGTACTTGTTGTGATTGGTGAGATTGATGATGTGAAGAAACTCAGAAAAATGCTTACACCGTGATGAAGAGAGCAATTGTCCTTGCAGGTGGTGGCGCGCGAGGGGCATATGAAGCCGGGGTTCTCCTTTACATCAGTGAGCATTTTGCTCGCGCAGGCGGTTTGCTCCCTTTTGAGATCGTTACAGGGACATCGGTTGGAGCCATACACGCCTGCTATCTGGCATCACGGGCAGGAGATTTCAGAAAGGGAGCTGCTGAACTTGTCAAATTATGGCGTTCGTTGAATTTTGCAGATGTTCTTTCCTCCAGGTTTTCTGGAGCCCTCGAATATCCTTATTACGAAATCAGGTCACGTGTTAAGTTTCTGAACCCACGGCGATTACCTCGAAAGATGGGTGGATTGTTTGACACAACCCCTCTCGAGAAAATGGTTCTCAGCGAGGTAAAATGGCGTTCTATTTCTCATGAAATTCGGAATCACCATATCGAATCGCTTGGGGTAACCGCCACTAATTTGTCCACTGGTTCAACGGTTGTTTTTGTAGAGACAGCACTTCCTGAAAATGAGGTGCAACTGGATGATGATTTGACTCATTTTCAAAAAGTGCGCATACGGCCTCTTCACGCCCTTGCTTCGTCTGCAATACCTTTCCTGTTTCCTTCTGTCCGCATCGGCAATTCCTACTACGCAGATGGCGGCGTGAGAATGATGACACCGTTAAGGCCGGCTATTCATCTGGGTGCAGAGGCTGTGCTGGCCATTTCACTGAAAAGCGCGGAAAAAGTTCACGTGAATCGGTCCCGTGTTGCCTGGATGCCACCATCGCGCATGGCCGGGAAAGTACTCAATTCTTTTTTTATTGACCGGCTTGAGGCAGACGCAAGATTTGCTTCACTCATTAACGATATCCTCCTTGCGGGCGAACACGCGTGTGGCCGAAAGTTTAAAGATGCACTTATAAAATTGCGCCGTTCCACCGGAAAGAAGCCGTACAGACCGGTAAAGGTAATGCTCATAAGACCTTCTAAGGATATGGGGGTTATCGCTGCACAGCATGCAGATAAAATTTCCTTCTCACTGCGGCCGAGAAAATTTTTCTACTCCTTGTTGGCGAAACTTCTTGTGAACATAGAAGGTGGGGAAGATGTGGACTTCCTCAGTTACCTTCTCTTCGACAGTGCGTATGCCAGCAGTTTGATAGATCTCGGTTATTCTGATGCTGAAGGCATGCACTCCCGGCTTGAAGAGTTCTTCGGTGCAAATTCCTGACGTACCTGAACTGTTTCATTTAGCCTGGAAGTTTTGAAGTGTGTTTCCCTGGGGGATTCCTGTGGTTGATTGCGGATACGTGCGGAGCATTTGCTGAACCTTTTTTATTACGTAGTCCCACAAAATATTTACCTGGTACTCCCGTTTTTTTGCCTGAAGCCAGGCCTGAAATGGAGGAGATGAAGTTGAAA